>JBKKBQ010000343.1:0-3239 GCA_046714015.1 Nitrospira sp. | reverse complement strand
TTCCCCTATCCGCCCACGAAGCGCTTCAGTTTTCTCACGGATCGACTGGACCACTTCCGGTCCAAGGTGCAGCCCAGACCGAGGGTGAATAAATGACTGGTGGTCATCAGCCGGCTCTGTGCCATGCGAGGAAGTGACCATGCATAAGTATCGGCCGAGTTTCTGGCTTCTGATCATCATGCTGACGCTGATGCTGATGCATAACCCTGTACAGGCTGGATGGGTAGAGATTGATCAGCGGTACCAATCTCCCGGATTGCAAACGGTCTACATTGACCCCGATTCCATGCGGAGAGAAGACGATCTGGTGACTCTATCTGCGCTGATCGACTGGACGTGGATGCAGGGCAATCGGTCCCCTACCCGCTTTTACTCGACGAAGATGACCAAACAATTCAATTGCGCAGAAAAGCTGGTTCGGACTCTAGCGGCCACGGACTTCTACGGCCACATGGGAACAGAACAGGCGATCGGTGGCGGTAGTTACTCGAGCGAAGGCCACTGGGTTGCCATTGAACCGGGAACACTCAATCAAGGCTTGTGGGAGGCGGTGTGCAGCAAGGGGTGATCAATCAGAGACAATTTCATACGACCTTGATTACCGAGGCGATCCTTTGCAATCATCACTGTCCTTTCTGTCATCATTCAAGGAGGTCGACCAAGTTTGGGTAAACGGATACCAACCGATTGGCCCTGAACGATTTTCTGAAGAGGCACAACGGACCCGCACGGCATTCATCTGCATCCGTTCGGCGCGGGAGAACGTCGCTGCCTCGGAGAATCCTTTGCTGAGTTGGAGGGCCTGTTGATCATGGCGACAATCGCGTCCACAGTTCGTTTGCGCTTGGTCGATGGACAGACGATCCTGCCGGACCCAGTCATGACCTTACACCCAAATGTCCCGGTACAGATAACCGTTCAGCGGGTCGGAATCACGGAACCGCATCCCACCCACGCCTAAATCGATCTACTCTCCCGTCTCTCCTCCTGCTAGGCATCTCCCTGTTGATATGGTACAACTCGCGTCCAATGGTGCTCGACAATCGCGTAGTCGTCCAATCGATGATGGCAAGTAAAGTCTCCCCCTCCGTGCCCTTCATCTCCCTCACTTTTATCTGTTTGGCCTTGCTGTCCGGATGTCTCTCACCGGTCACCCTGACTCGCGCCGTGATCGCCTATGATGAGGCCATTACCGAGTCGCAATCCAAGCAACTGCTCGTGAACATCGCCAGAGCGCAGCACCATCAGCCGATTCACTTTACCGGCGTCTCCAACGTCGCGGCGACCTTTGATTTTCGCTTTACGGCCGGCGCCACCCCTGCTCTCACCGGCGACGCCAGTCGGACGATTTTGCCCGTCATCGGCGGAAGCGTGGCCGAGAACCCGACCATTAGTATCGCGCCGATCGAAGGCGAAGAGTTTACCAAGCGCTTGCTTACGCCGTTCCATGAAGCCAAGTTGACGCTGCTCCTGAGACAGGGCATCGATATCGATCTCCTCCTTCGGTTGATGGCCAAGGAGCTCCGGGTGAGCCATCGCGACGGCGCCATCGCCTATCGGAATAATCCTTCCGACAAGGTCGGCTACGAAATGTTCCGGCGGGTGGTTCTCCATCTCTCGGCCATTCAAGACCACAACAGCCTCTATGTCGAGCCCCTGAGCATCGAACGAAGTTGGACGATTCCCGCCGACTCGGTCACGGCGGAAGGATTCAAAGCGCTCGAACAGGACTACCAGGTGGCTTATAACGCGAAGGACAAGACATTCACGTTACGAAAACAGGTCGAAGGCGGCACGCTGATCACCAACTACGACCCTGATTCACTCTCCAGGGAAGAGCGAGCCCGCTTGCAGTATGAAGACGAACAGGGACTCATGAGCGACGTGACGTTTGATATTCGCCCGGGGCACTATGGCGGCGACTGGCCGCTCAAGGGAGACTTTCGACTGCGCAGCTTCAATGCCATGCTCAACTTTCTGGGGCTCTCTCTCACGGAAGAGCCGGAATACCATGTCGATAGAGACAGCCGCACGCCTGAGGTGATGGAGAATCCTGTTAAGACGATGGACCTGATCGTGTCACCGTCCGCTCCGTCCGGACTGGATCTCGCGATGAAGTCACACGGGAACTACTATGCCGTCAACACAACCGGCCCACAGGCGCGCTGGAACCGTGAGGCCTTCAAGCTCTTGTCGCAACTGTTCCAGATGACGGTCACAGAGATCTCCCGCGCCGGCGTCCCAAGCATTACCATCGCCAAATAGGGAGGCATTTCCGGCTGACTACAATGAGTTGGACTCGGTTAGGCGTCAACGCGATCGAGATTGGGCTTCGGGGGGCGCCGACCGACGAGATAGATCATGGCAGGAAAGAGCATGGTCGTACCGGGGAAAATCAATCGATACCCCCACCAGGGCAAGTTCGGACGGAAAAATCCCAATCCCACGGTCAACAGAATCGACGCCACGATTCCATAGACATAGGCCGGAACCAGCGTCGTGGAATGGTCCTCGCTTCTCTGTCTCGATGCCGCTAAGAACCCCTTGATGAGGAGATAGACTGAAAAAATGAGACAGGCAGTACCATAGTACGCTGCATAGTCTTGCATAACACCGTCCTGGTTGATGCTCTCACGAAGCTGTTGGACAAGTCATTTATAGCGTATCGCCTCCGTACTTGTCGAGCCAGGCCTCTCGTGCTTGCGTTCCATCGACACATCCTTCACGATGCATGAACAGGTCGGTGATCTTGTATGTACCAGTACTCCAGGAGTGGCGCGTATGAAGATGTTGGTGATTGTCTTTCGTGAATCGCTCGTGGAGCAGGTGCATGCGTTACTGAATGAATACGAAGTGAGTGCCTTCAGCGAGTTGCACAACGTCGCCGGAAAAGGCGTCACCGGGTCGACCAGCCAATTCTTTCTTGCCCCAACGACCAACCGAATGATCCTGGTCGCGGTATCGGACCAATCGGCTTACCGCCTCATCGACGGATTCTCTCGCTTTCGATCGGCACAAGAGGCAGCCAAGGGCGACAGCGTATTCCCCCTCCATGTCTTTGTGCTGCCCTGCGAGCAGGTGGTGTAACCAGGCCTGACGTTGCCCGGCGGCATGTCCCTACTGTGCGTCAAAAGGATGACGGCCTCCGGCAAAACGTTTGCCGGAGGCCCGGTGGAAGACTATCGAATCCCCAAGTGTTGTGGATCGGAACTGATTCGCCTAGTGCGAGCTCGGTGCCA
>JBKKBQ010000342.1:0-7927 GCA_046714015.1 Nitrospira sp. | reverse complement strand
ACCTACCCGCGACAGCATCGTCTATGCTGATCCCTTGGACATGAATAACTTTCCTGAATTACTAACCAGGTGCTTGATGAGTGTTGCGCTTATTTCCACCATAAGCTGTACACGATTGACCCCAATAGACCAAAAATATTACTCCTCGCGTCTCTATGACCTGCCCTATGAGCGAGTGTTTAATGCCGTGCACTTTCGTGTGGCTGAGTATCCAGTAGGCATGGGGGAAGCCAATCAGACTAAGGGGATCGTCCAGAGCCGCATCGGTGCCACGACGCGAGGCATGGGCGCAACCGTCGGCTACCAAGTCACCGTTGCCGTATCTCAGGTAGGGAAACGGACACGCGTGACCCCGGACTGGCAAATGAACGTCTCATCAGAACTGACAAAGCCTCACCTGGTTCCGATCAGTATCGACGAGCGTCCGCAGCTTTATGTGGAATTCTTTAACGAACTCGACAAGCATTTACAGTACTGAGGAAATCCTTCCTTCTCTTACATACGCGAATGCTCACACTTGATGGTCTAGCGGAACGGCAAGAGCGTTAACAACAGGATTTCCGACACCTGGAAGCCCCGACACAGATCATTCACTTGAATGCCAAGTGCCTAGCCAATGACCTTCGACGGCGGCTCAGTGATCTCCGAGGCCTGTTTGCCAGGCACGTTCCACAAACCCGCCAGATACTCTGGAAGATGCTCGACGGCCATATCTTGTGCGAACCGATCCTTGAGGACGGGAAAGCCGGTTATCGCTTCTCTGCAACCGGAGCCTTCGATCGATTGTTAACAGGGAAAAGAGTGATGAACGGAAAAACCAATGATGATGGTTGCGGGGAGAGGATTTGAACCTCTGACCTTTGGGTTATGAGCCCAACGAGCTACCAGGCTGCTCCACCCCGCGGTGGGATGCTAACAAAGGGCTGAACGGCAAGTCAAGTTGAGTCGCTGCACGATTGCATTCTGGTTATTACGATGCTAAAGCGAATGCATGCGTATGGTCTTCATGGGTACACCGGAATTCGCCGTGCCGTCGCTCGAAGCACTCCTTCGATCTGATGACCAGGTAGTCGGAGTAGTTTTGCAGCCGGATCGACCGAAGGGACGAGGGCATCACCTCGTCGCTCCGCCCGTGAAACTCGTGGCGGAACGTGCCGGTGTGCCAGTGTTGCAGCCGCTCAAGATTCGGACGCCGGAGTTTTTGCAAGCCCTGTCATCCTGGAAGCCGGATCTGATCGCCGTCGCAGCCTACGGACGCATTCTGCATACACCGATTCTTCGACTTCCCCCGCTGGGTTGTGTGAATGTGCATGGCTCACTGTTGCCGAAATATCGCGGCGCGGCGCCGGTCCAATGGGCCGTCATCAATGGCGAGACCGAAACCGGTATTACCACGATGCTCATGGATGAAGGAATGGATACGGGGCCGATGTTGCTGCAGGAGAAGTTGAGCATCTTGCCTGATGATACGGCTGGGACCTTGGCGCCTCGTCTGGCGGAACTGGGTGGGAGGCTGCTTGTCGACACGATCAAACAATTGAAAGCCGGGACGTTGATGCCGAAAATGCAAGACGATGGGCAGGCGACCTTGGCGCCGCTCTTGAAAAAAGAAGACGGCCTGATCGATTGGACGATGAAGGCAACATCGCTTGCCCATCGAGTGCGAGGGCTTTCTCCTTGGCCGGGCGCCTATACGTTTTTCGGCAAGGAGCGTTGGAACATATGGAAGGCGGTCTCGAATGTGGGTGCGACGACCGATAAACCTGGAACGATCGTCGCGGTGAATAAACAGGCGATCGTGGTGGCGACCGGCGATGGCCTTCTCGATATCCGTGAAATTCAGACGGCCAATTCCAAACGCATGTCGGTCGGCCAATTTCTGGCTGGGCATCGAGTCACGGCCGGTGGGCAACTGGGTTCATCGGTTGCCTAATCCTTTCCTTACAACCGCCTTCACTTCCTAGGTCAGATGAGCGCACGCGAACGACATGTGGACAGTAACGCCCCGGCATCGTCGTCGCGAGCAGTTGCTCTTTCTATTCTTCTCTCGAGTCGACGAACTGACGATGCACTTGATGAGTTGATCGAACAACAAGCCACATTGATTTCGCAGCCACGTGACCGCTCGCTGGTGATGGAACTGGTGTACGGGGTCTTGCGACGGCAAGAAACAATCGATTGGAGGCTTGACGCGGTACTTTCCAAACCGCTCCACAGATTGCCTGCCGTCGTTCAGATGTTGTTGCGGCTTGGCGCCTACCAGCTGTTGTTTCTGGATCGCATCCCTGCTTCAGCAGCGGTGAACGAAACCGTTCGGCTCGCCAAATCCTGCGCCACACAACTGAAACGTGATTGGAGCGGGTTGGTGAACGGGGTCTTGCGTAACCTCATTCGAGTGCCGGCGCCGCCTTTACCAGATCCAGCCGTATATCCGGCTCGATCTCTGTCCGTCCGGTATGGAATCCCTGAATGGCTGACGGAACGGTGGCTCGATGGAATGGGGCTTGAACAAGCAGAGTCGGCTTGTCGAGCAAGCAGCACAGTCCCGAGCGTCACACTTCGAGTGAACTCCAATCGACTCACCAGGGAAGAGTTCTTAGAGCGGTTGCAACAAGCAAGTGTTACGGCTCGCCCTACCGCTGTCAGCCCTGTAGGAGTCGTGCTGGAAAAAGGCCAGGAGGTCACGTCGTTGCCAGGATTTCAGGAGGGCGATTTCTATGTGGAAGATGAGGCGGCTCAACTCATTCCTCCAATCCTGGATCCGCAACCGGGCTAAACCGTGCTGGATGCCTGCGCCGCTCCAGGCGGCAAGACGACGCACCTTGCCGCACTCATGGGCGATCGTGGATCGATCTACGCGGTTGATCGGAAGACTTCCCGGTTGGACCTGTTGCGACACAATTGCGGAAGGTTGGGCGTTCAGAGCATTGTGCCGATCGTCGGCGATGTGAGAAGCCCATCCGAATGGGCTGGAATGATTGCGCGCAAGGTGAACCTTCATGGCGAATTGCCGTTGTTCGATCGTATCCTCGTGGATGCCCCTTGCAGTGGTGTGGGTGTGTTGCGCCGACACCCTGAAGCGAAATGGCGGAAGGACAGTTCGGCGTTCGTCAGGCACCAGAAACTTCAAGCTGAAATCCTTGTGTCGGTGGCTTCCTGCTTGCGGCCCGGTGGGGTGCTGGTCTATAGTACCTGCTCGACAGAAAAGGAAGAAACGGCAGAGGTCGTACAGCGTTTTTGCGAAGCCTATCCAGGATGGATGAGTGAGTCTGTGGCGCCGTGGCTTCCCCCCACTGCTCTCCCCTTTGTGACCATCCGCGGGGCACTTTCCACCATGGGTAACGATTGCGGGATGGATGGTTTTTATGCCGCCCGCCTACGGAAGAAGTAATGGGTCATTCTATTCATATCGCCCCCTCGATTCTTTCCGCGGACTTTGCGCGATTGGCAGACGAAGTTTCCGCAGTCGAGCGAGCAGGTGCCGACCTGCTGCATGTGGATGTGATGGACGGCCATTTCGTGCCGAACCTAACGGTGGGACCACCCATCGTTGAAAGCCTGAAAAAAGTCACCAAGCTGCCCCTCGACGTTCATTTGATGATCACCAACGCCGATGCGTTTATCCCGGAGTTTGTCGATGCAGGAGCCGATTATTTGACTGTGCATGTCGAAGCCTGCCCACACCTTCATCGGACGATTCAATCGATTAAGGAACGGGGGGTTAAGGCCGGGGTCACACTGAATCCCGCCACGCCGATCTCTTCGCTGCAAGAGATCTTGGGGGATGTCGATCTGGTGTTGATCATGTCCGTGAATCCTGGATTTGGCGGACAGACGTTTATTCCTTCGGTGCTCCGAAAGATCACCGAGGCTCGGACAAGGTTGGATCAAATGAAGAGCCACGCGCTGCTTGAAGTCGACGGCGGCGTCAAGGTGGAGAATGCTCGAGAGATCGTGGCCGCCGGGGCGACGGTCCTCGTGGCAGGGTCCGCGATTTTTTCCCAACGCGATTATACGGCTACCATTGCAGCCATGCGGGCCGCCGGAGAAACGGCCCCCTCGCCGGCGTCACGCGCCGCAATCCATCGATAGGCGGCTCGGGTGGACATCTCCTCACTCATCGACAGTCTGCATCCTCTCGAAAGTAAAGTGCTCACGACCTTGGGGATTCGTCCGTCTGGAACCGCCCTGGACAGCGAACAGTTGGCGAGCGCAGCCGAGCTGGATACTTCCCAACTCAGCATGGCGGTCGAGTGGCTATTGGCGAAGTCGCTCATCATGGTTCAAACGGAAACCGTCACTCCGATCGTATCGCTGACGAAGGTCGGGGAGGAATATTACCAAACTGCCTCGCCCATCGAGCGAGTCTTGGCGGCTGCGCGGGAAGCCACAGGCACCGGGAAAAGATTGACCATTCCCGACCTTCAGTCCCAAGGCGGGCAAGGGGGGCTGGACCCTTCCGATGTCAGCAAAGCCGTTGGGCGACTTAAAAAGGAAGGGGTGGTCCTGATTGTCCAGGGAGGGTGCATCGAAACGACCGGGCGCCAGAGCCCGACGATTGAAGCACTCCGAAAACTCCTGGGAGAAATGCATGACTCATCCAAGGATCTGAAGAGCTTCACGGAAACCCATCGGCAGGTCATTGAAGACTTTGCCGTCAAACGCGGCAATGCCAAAGAGCCGTTCCGGGTGGACGAGCGGGTGACACGTTCCTTTATGTTGTCACCGGACGGTGCCGGTGCGGCGGCGCAACTCTTGAGGCAAGGGGTGGCTGAAGAAGTCTCGCAGTTGACTCCCGACTTGTTGAAGGACGGGAGTTGGCGTCAGAAGCGATTCAGAAAGTACACGATCAGTCTGCGCCCGCCTCGCATCGGAACCGGCAAGAAACATCCCTATCGTGAGTTTCTCGATACGGTCAAAACCAAACTTGTGAGCATGGGGTTCCAAGAGATGCGTGGGGCGCTGGTCGAAACGGAGTTCTGGGACATGGATGCCCTATTCATGCCGCAATTCCATCCTGCCCGGGACATTCATGACGTCTATTTCGTCAAGGAGCCCAGCCATACCACTGCTGTGGACGAGCCGTTCTTGTCGCTGGTGGCCAAGGTGCATGAGAACGGCGCGGAGACCGGTTCCAGCGGTTGGGGCTATTCGTTCGATGTGCACCGGGCCAAACGGTTGGTGCTGCGAAGCCAGGGCACGGCGGTGTCGGCCCGCACCTTGGCTGCGGCTCCCGCCGTGCCGGGTAAGTATTTTTCCATCGCACGTTGTTTCCGGTACGATCAAGTCGACGCCACCCACGCCACGGATTTCTTCCAGGTGGAGGGGATCGTGCTGGGAGAAGACATAAACTTTCGGACGCTGTTGGGGCTCCTGAATTTGTTTGCCCGGGAAGTGGCACAAGCGAAGGAAGTGAAGTTTTTACCGGCCTATTTCCCGTTTACCGAACCGTCGGTTGAGTTGCATGTGCGGCATCCACGCTTGGGATGGATGGAACTCGGCGGCGCGGGCCTGTTCCGTCGGGAAGTCACGCTGCCGTTGGGTGTCACGGTGCCGGTCATTGCCTGGGGGTTGGGGCTCGATCGCATGGCGATGGTGGCCTTGGGTATCCATGACATACGCGAACTCTTCACCGACAACCTGGAATTGATCCGCACGACCAAAGGACTATTCTAACTGCGATCATGCCCACGATCACTATTTTCAAGGACGATCTAGAGTCGCTTCTCACGGGTGATCGCGATGCCGACCGTGGCGTCCCAATAGCTCAGTTGGAGGAGTGGCTCATGCTCGTGAAAGGCGAGCTGAAGGGGCACAACCCTGAAACCGGTGAGCTCCGCATCGAGCTGCAAGACAGCAATCGGCCGGACCTCTGGTGTTGCGAGGGGATTGCCAGACAAATTCGCATCACGCAACAAGGCCGGCTGAAGCCCTATGCCTTCTTCACCAAAAAGCCGAAGTCGCCGCATCATCTGATCGTGAAGCCCGGGATGGAGCAGGTGCGCCCCTATGTGGCAGCCTGTACGGCCAAGGGGTATCGGGTGACCGAAAAGGGGTTGGCTCAGCTGATTCAAACGCAGGAGAAGTTGGCCGATATCTTTGGTCGTAAGCGCAAGACCGTCTCCATCGGAATCTACCAGCTGCGGAATATTGCCTTTCCCGTGACCTATGAGTTGGTGAAACCGGACGACGTGCGGTTTACCCCATTGGGTATGGAAACGACGATGACCCTGTCGGAAATTCTCATGGTTCATCCCAAGGGGTTGGAGTATGGGCCTATTCTGGCCGTCAAAAGTCTGCTCCCTATCCTCCGAGATGCAAAGAACCAACCGTTGTCGTTTCCCCCGATTATCAATAGTCGAGAAATCGGAGAAGTCCGGGTGGGTGATGAGGAACTCTTCGTTGAAGTGACCGGAACAGACCTACCCATGGTGATACTGTCGCTGAATATCTTCGCGGCGAATTTGGCCGACCGCGGCGCCACCATCGAGCCGGTGGAAATACAGTATCCGACGAACACAATGCTGGGCAAACGGGTGATCACGCCTCAGGACCTCGGCAAGCCTCGGACGATCGAGCTCAGGACGATTGAGCAGGCCCTCGGACAGGAACTCGGCATCAAGACCGTGAAACAAGCCTTGGAAGTGTATGGCTATGAGGTCTCAGTTGGAAAGGGGACAGTCAAGGTGAAATCGCCGCCCTATCGGCAAGACCTGATGCATGCGATGGACGTCGTCGAAGACGTGGCCATGAGCCGCGGCTACGGGGAATTTTTACCCGAGATGCCCGCGCAGTTCACTGTCGGGGGGCTGTCCCGCATCGAGCAAACCTCCGACCGGGCGCGGGAATTGATGGTCGGGTTGGGATTTCAGGAAATCATTTCCAACATTCTGGGCTCGCCGGAAAATTATTCGACGGAGATGCGTCTCAACGGCACGGACTGGGGCCGGCTGGTCGAGGTAGAGAATGCGATGGCCGCGACATTTTCCTGTCTGCGGCAATGGATGCTGCCCTCGCTGTTGCGGGTCGAAGCCGCCTCAAGCCGGGCCTTCTATCCGCACCGCCTGTTCGAAGCCGGCGATGTGGCCATTCCCGACAGTACGCACGAACTCGGGTCGCGTACGGAAACCGTCTTGGGCGCCTTGATCGCTCACGCCACCACCCATTTCTCAGAAATCCATTCGAGTCTCGATGTGCTGTTTTACTATCTCGGTAAGGAGTACAGTCTTGAGCCGGTGCAGCATCCGTCTTTTCTAGAAGGCCGTGCCGGCCGCATTCTTGTCTCGGGCAAGCCCGTGGGCATCATCGGCGAAGTCCATCCAGAAGTCCTCGAACGCTGGCAGATCGCCATGCCGGTCGTCGCGTTCGATGTGAATCTTTCTCAGCTTATCGAAAAGTGACTCGCCAACCCAGCCAGCGTCATGTTCTCCGCGATCACGTCGTGCGGAATTAGGACATACTTCCAGGGTTTGCCGCCATTGGTAAGTGAGTGGGTGGTGGCGCGTGAACACCACAGAGCGGCAGCGTCTTTCTTTGCCATAACCTCGGGCGAGGTCAGTTCATTCTTGGCTTTGGGTTCCAGCATATAGATGCAATCTGCTGTCTCGGCGACAAAGTCGGGCTGGTAGTCGTGCTGAGAGACGCCCAGCTTGTAGGAGATTTGGAACTGCCCCGACGCAGGTCGGAACCATTTCTGGGAATCGCGGTCGAGGATTATTGCCAGTCGCCGTTCTGTGTCTGAATCAAATTTCTGGACGGAATACAGCCCTCGTTGAAACCCACCAAAGAGCATCTGTCCGATTCGAGACGGGTTCGTAACGGTCTGACGAAAGGCCTGAATGGACTCACCATCCTTCGCTGTATAAGCGCTGGGCTTCAGATCCGTGAAGCCTTTGCTGACGACCACATCGTAGCCTCCAGCCTTCTC
>JBKKBQ010000341.1:0-5031 GCA_046714015.1 Nitrospira sp. | reverse complement strand
CCCCAGCAAGACTCTCAAGGACACGATCGAATACATTCATGGCTTGGGACGGCGAGGCTTGCACCAGTTGGGCGCAGCGCTCACCAAGCAACTGACGCTCCCCGACTTAATGGCACGCAAAGACCAGGTGATCGAGACCGAAGTTGCCGTGGTCACCAATCAGCTGCAGCGTAACGGCATCGAGATTATCCCAGGCACTGCCGGCTTTCTCGATCCCCATACCTTGAGCGTGGTGAGATCGGATAGGCGCGTCGATCATGTCCGTGCCTCAACGATCGTCTTAGCCACAGGGTCACGACCACGCCGGCCCGTGGACATTCCCTTTGACGACGTGATCATTTGCGACTCCGACTCGTTTCTGCGGACCACCAAACACCCCTCCAGCATTATCGTCGTCGGAGGCGGTGTCATCGGAACAGAGTATGCGTCCATGTTGGCCGCCTTCGGGATCACGGTCACCCTGATCGATCGGCGGACGCAGCTGTTGCGGTTCTTGGATCAGGAAGTCGCGCAAGCGTTGAACTCCCACATGCAGCAGAATGGGGTCGCGATCCGACTCGGGCAAGAGCATCTGGGCATCGTCGTGAATGAAGCCGGGCGCCCGGCGATCCAACTCCACGATGGTGAGACGGTGACGGCCGACATGCTGCTCTACACCATGGGACGGATCGGTAATACGGACGCGTTGAACCTCGGCGCGATCGGCCTCACGACCGACCAGCAGGAACAACTTGCGGTCAACGCCCAGTACCAAACAGCCATTCCCCACATCTACGCGACGGGCGATGTCATCGGCTTTCCCGCGCTCGCCTCGACGGCAATGGAACAGGGTCGACTCGCGGCCTGTCACGCGTTTCACGTCTCCGAGGCGCACGACATCAAAGTGATTCCCTACGGCATCTACAGCATTCCCGAGGTCTCGATGGTGGGCAAAACAGAAGAGGAGCTCGCCGCCGCCGACGTCCCGCACGCGACCGGGAGAGCCTTGTTCCGAGAAATGGCGCGCGGCCATATCAGCGGCGACCTCCACGGTCTCTTAAAGGTGATCTTTCACCGCGAGACGCATAGGCTCCTGGGTGTCCATATTATCGGTCCAGGCGCTACGGAGTTGATTCATATCGGCCAATCGATCCTGACCTATGGAGGCACTGTGGAATATTTCGTCCATAACGTCTTCAATTACCCCACCATGGCCGAATGCTATCGCACGGCGGCCCTCGATGGGCTGAATCGCCTGCACCGTCATTCCCCTCCTCAGTGAGCAGGCACAAGACCACCGGACCATAGCCCAGCACACAGCCTGCAACGATAAAAGCCTATGGATTCGCACAACACATTTGTGCATACTGGAAACTGATCTATACTTATTGTGCTCACTGGGCGTCATGATCGACCTGGAGTCGTCATCATGCACACCATCCCGACCATCGTCCTCTCGTCTCAACGCAGTCCCCGGTCTGTATCACCCACCAACGATCCCCGTCTGGGGGTCGGACGCCATAGGAGGTGCGCCTATGCCTATTCCGTACACACTGAAAACTCATCTTGATCGTGAGCATGTTCATTACGATGTCTTGCCTCACTCGCAAACGTTCCGAGCGGTGGCCGTCGCTCAGACGCTCCATGTCCCGGAGCAAGATATGGCCAAGGTGGTGATCGTGAAAGTGAAGGAACGATTCGTCACGACGGTGTTGCCGGCGACGGCGAAAGTGGACGTTCAGCGCTTGCGAAAGCTCTTCGGAACCCACCGGGTGCGGCTGGCGACTGAGGAGGAGATCACGCAGCTCTTTCCCGACTGCGAATTGGGCGCCATGCCGCCGCTCGGCACACTCTATGGCCTTCCTGTCTATGTTGATCGGTCGCTCACTGGCGATGGACAGATCTTCTTTGAAGGAGGCACCCACTCGGAAGCGATCCGCATGCGGTACTGGGATTTCGCTGCGCTGGTATTTCCCACTGTGGCCGAATTCCACCGCGCGCCGATGGCAACCTGTTGACCTGCACAGCTCGTTATCCAGTGCATCGCACAACGGCTCCGTTTGCTCTCAGCATCTCCGTTCATCATATCCAGCGCGGGGAGATCGCGCAAACGACAAGGCAACCCTGCCGCCTTGAACCCTGTCCATCTCATCCGTCATCTCACGAATGTCAGGTTTTCTTGATCTAAAGCTGCTAGGATGAGCCCATACTTGTCGAACTGTGCCACCCTGTTGCGAAAGGAACCCCATGGTCAAGAGTTCACAACTCATAACGGTCTGCATCATCGCCTCACTCATCGGCCTCCCGACCCTCTCATTTGCCAAAGCGCGCGGGGGAGGAGGCTTTTCGAGTGGAGCTCGCGGCGGAAACTCATCAATGGGTATCGGCAGCCGTGGATCCCGCACCTATCAAGACAACGGCGCGAAGCCGATTGAACAGTCCACCACCGCCAAACCGTCGACCGCACCACCACCTCAGGCGGCGAGCAACCCGCCAGTGCAACAACCGGCTCCAGCCATGCCGTCATCATGGTGGCAACGCAACCCCCTGCTCGCCGGAATCGCCGGTGGTCTGGCAGGGACCTGGATCGGGCACATGCTCTTCGGCGCAACGGAGAGCGGCGCCAAGACGACCGACACTGAAGAGCCGGCTTCGTCATCCAACTCCTTCGGGCTGATCCTCCTGCTGATGTTGGTCGGAGCCGGTGCGCTCTACTATTTCAAAAAAGTCCGTCAGACCGCCGCTCCGGTGTTCACCGGACTCTCGCGCAGCACGTCTGCAAGGGGAAGCCTCCTCGACATCTCATCCAACAACAGCAGCGCCGATAGACCGGTAACTGATACGGCCTACACCGTGGCCACCGAAGATAAGGCCGCCTTTCAGCAACTGCTGATCGATATTCAATCCGCCTGGAGTGCACAAGATGTGGCGGCATTGCGACGCTGTCTGACTCCCGAAATGTTGAGCTATTTCAGCACCGCCTTGGCCGAAGACAACAGTCGAGGCGTACGAAATCACGTGGAAGGATTGGAGTTGCTCAAGGGAGACCTGCGCGAAGCCTGGTCCGAAGGCGAGCAAGACTATGCCACCGTGGACCTACGCTGGAATGCCCGCGACTATACAGTCTCCACGACGATCCCGCGCGGAGAACCCGGCCATCTCATCGAGGGTAGTGAAGACACAGCGACGGAATCTCACGAAGTCTGGACCTTCATGCGCGCGCGGGATGGACGATGGCTCCTGTCGGCCATTCAGCAAGAATGAGCCTCAGCAGGCGGCTGGCTCTCCGAGTCAGCCGCCGATCAACCGCCAGAGGTAAGGCGTGAGCACGTAGGCTGCAGCCGAAACCAGCACTCCGACCACCACGCCAAGACTTCATCTCTTCCGGATGGCTAGGATCACAGCCCAGCATGTCAGTGAAAGACTGGGCCCGAACCTGTTCCTTTCGTGCTACTGCAGCACTTCTTGAACTCCTTCCCGCTGCCACAAGGACAGGGATCATTACGTCCGATTTTTGTGTGGCCTAAGGGCTCTTGGTCGAGATCACCCGCTTCAAGCCGCGCCCGATAGATCGACCGTCCCAGGTGCGCGTACTCGCGCAGGGCCTCAGGGAAGACCTCAATCACCGCTTGGGCAAACTGCCCCAGATTGCCCTTCCTTTTCGTTTCTTTGCGGTAGGCTTCAGCAAGTTTCGGCGATGAAAAAAACGTGAGCGTCATCAGCAACGTCCCCAGGTCCTCATCGAGTTCATCCGGCGTGTACGCGTTCCACACCTCCTCAAGGTAGTCATAGCCCATTGAAAACCCTTGCGCCCACTGACTCAGCGGTGCATCGGTACTCATGTTATCCATTAGCCAGGGTCTTATCTCGCACCCTGGCGGGAGAGACACGGTCCCCTCGATTCGTTCACGAACACAATCGTTATAGAGAGCCATCATGGCCTGGAGAACCTGCTCCGCTTCATCTTGAGTCTCGTACAAAGCCTCCTGGTTATTGAAGACCATCGGAATCCATTCCGACGGCGGGATCAATTCCGGCCCGTTCCCCAGGCTGAACAAGAACCCGGCCAATTGCGGATAGGTCAAGGTGTCTTTGGGACGCTGAGGCGAGGACAGAAAGCGCGTTAAGAGCGCCGCCTGCGCGCTCGTAAATGCTGGGACTGGGGCCATCATGGCCTGAGCAGTCTCTCAGGTGTCGCTAGCACATTTCAATCCTTCCTTGAGCTCGGCTGACTGTACCCAACTTCGCCCACTCATTGGATGCTTCAGATACTGCAAATGTGATCACGACAAGACTTCTGCCACCTATTCGTCTTTCGAACGACTGGGGTGCTCGGGACTTTCTTCAAGAAGTCCTCGCTGAAGTACCAATCCTACCTCTTGAGGTTGATGTCTTTCTGGATATCCGTATGGCCGGCCTGGTAAAAGATGACGGTGATCTGGTTGTTGGTGACCCGCCCTGAAAGGAATGTCTCGCGATGATGGCAACACTCAGGACGATCAGGATTCGCACTCATGTACTGCGAGATACTGTGTCGGTACGCACGAGGAGCGCACAGCGACTCATTCGCTTCGCATGCCTTGTGACGGCGTTGCTGATGACGATCGCTGTCACGGCTCAGGCGGTGCACGCCGCAAGCGAAGGCCAGACGAAGTTCAGGCGTATTTCGACACAGTACATCGCGGCTTTAGGCAATCCAGGTGCGACCTCCGGGAGCGGCGCGCAATCGTGGGGTCTGTGGCCGGTGGACCCAGGTCCTCGCGGCGTGAAGCTGAACCGCTATCAATCGTTGAGGGATGCCGGTGGCGTCGCCCCGGCGCGCTGGAAGTTCGACGAGACGGACTGGTGGCTGGAGGAACACGGCTTGATCATGGAACAACCGACCGTTCCACTCCCTCCCGGCAAATATCTGGTCACGGGCGCCCGCAAGGTAACAGCAGTGCTGACGATTCATCCCGCCGATAGCCATGGCGACAGAACCTGGGAACTCGATCAAGGCGCGACACTCTACGACGTGACCCACCTGGCCTGCCGTTCGGCGCGTTATACACC
>JBKKBQ010000340.1:0-3991 GCA_046714015.1 Nitrospira sp. | reverse complement strand
GTCGTACCCAGTTCATCATCTGAAGGTCCTCACGGGCATTCAATAAGTGAGCATAGCAAAGTCGGCGGCCAAAGTCCGTAGGCAAAGTCCGTAGGCAAGGACCGTAGGATCGGAGGCGAGCCGATTCCCTCGGAGTTGCCTTGACACGCCGTTTCGGCCAACGATATTCTCGCCTCGGTCTGCTCGATCGTTCAGCTCTCACGACAAACTATGGCCATATCTGATTCCCGCCGACTGGAACCCCTGGAAGTCTCCCGTGCTCTCGCCAAGGCCCTCATGAAACTCTACGATTATCCGCACCCTCGTCGACCGGGACGAACAATCCGCGGCTATGATCGGCCACATGCCGTACGAACGGCGAAGATGTGCGTGACCGTCGCCGACCGCTTAGGCCATCCACGCGATCGGGTACGCCTCTATCACGTTGCCTGCCTTTTGCATGATCTGGGCCGGGCCGGACTCGATCGGCAACTCTTTGGAACGATTTGGTCTTGGGCCAAGCAACGGGGCATTCCGACGAGGCCTCGTGAATGGCGCGCCCTTTATCCGAGGACTACGTATGGCCGGGAGGCAGAAGCCTTCGTTTCGTTGTATCGCCAGGATCTTATCGCTTCCGGCATATCCATGGACCCATGGGCCGTCGAACAGATCGAAATGCGGCTGGGCTATGCTCGGCGCCTTGCCAGACGATTGCGTGCGGTGAAGTCGACGCTGAAGACGCTTGGCGTGGAGTGGAAGCCATGGATGCAGCAGGTGATGCTGTATTACTATTACCCGGAACGGCTGGCCAAGGCGAAGGCCTGGGTGCGGCAATTGGCGGAGATCCTCGTCGCCTGCGAACAGTTTGAGGCCTACAGCAATCAGCGCCGGGGACGCGATTATTACGCTCGGAACAAAGAGAGCCTGCCGGAGGCCTTTGCCTATCTCGACAAGCTTAAGCAACAAGGCATTCTGAGCAGTCAAGTCTTGAGCGCCGTACGATTGCTGACGGCCGAAGGTGCGTTCGATCCAATTTTGGAAGCAGCGCGAGGCGGGCCGCTGACCCGGAGCGACCGCCGCTACCTTCGTAATCTCACGGACAGGAGAATCTGATGGGAGTCCACACTGTTTCGCTCACGATCCGCATGGCAGGTGGTACACAGATCGACAACATCACGAAATCCGTTGCCGATGCTTTGGCCGGTTCCACTCTCAAAGCCGGAATCGTGACGGTCTTCGTCAAGCACACCACCGCCTCCGTCATGATTATTGAGGACGAACCAGGGATTCGCGCAGACACGAAAACGTTTTGGGATCGTCTCGTTCCTCCTGACTCCCGGTGGCAGCACAATACCGTGAATCCCGGCGAGGACAACGGCCACAGCCACCTGAGAGGGCAACTCCAAGGGCAGTCCGTCACCATTCCGTTTGTGGCCGGTGCGCTTCTACTCGGCACGTGGCAACAGATCGTGGTGGTGGATTTCGATACCCGCGCTAGAACGCGCGAACTCGTCGTGCAGGTCCTGGGTGAATAGCCAAACCAGACTGCTGACGCTTCTCCTGGTTACGGCAATGCTTGGCTCACCGATCCATGCCGCCGATTGGGGCAAGCCGCTGGGCGCGGTCTATGACGGCCCTGAAGGCAAGCCACGTCCGGTGATGCCCTCTCCAATGGAGCTGAGTGCTGATGAACGATCGACGATCGCGGTGTTTGAACGTGCGACGAAGTCCGTCGTGTTCATCGCCAACACAGCGATGCAACAAGATATCTGGTCGCTCAATGTCATGGAAGTGCCTCAGGGGTCTGGGTCCGGTTTTGTGTGGAGCAAACAGGGCCACATCGTTACCAACTTTCATGTCATTTACGGTGCCCATGCGATCAAGGTTACGTTGGCCGATCGGAGCGAATACGAGGCGAAGGTGGTCGGCGCTGACCCCGATCACGATCTCGTGGTGCTGCAAATTCAGGTTCCTGATGGTCATGTAGAGCCGTTGGCAGTCGGCTCCTCTCATGATTTGCGGGTGGGGCAAAAGGTGCTGGCGATCGGGAATCCGTTCGGGCTTGACCATACCTTGACGACCGGGGTCGTGAGTGCGTTGGGGCGGACAATCAAATCCATGTCGAATCGGACGATAGAAGGTGTGATCCAGACCGATGCCGCGATCAATCCCGGCAATTCCGGCGGCCCGCTCTTGGATGGGGCTGGGCGATTGATCGGGGTGAATACGCAAATCGTGAGTCCGAGCGGGGCTTATGCCGGGATTGGATTCGCCGTTCCCGTCGATACGGTGAACCGCATTGTTCCGGAGCTCATCAAGCACGGCAAGCTCATCCGTCCAGGGTTGGGCGTTTCTCTTGTGCCGGATGCGATGGCGAAGCGATGGGGGATCAAGGGGGTCATCATCGGCAAGGTGACGCGCGGCGGTGCCGCCGATCGCGCGGGGCTCAAGGGGGCGCGTGAAACCATGATGGGGCAGATCCAACTCGGCGACATCGTCGTCTCGGTCGCCGGCAAGTCGGTCGCCACCATCGATGATCTGATGGATGTGATGGAAGCGCACAAAGTCGGTGAACAAGTGAGCGTGGAGATTCTGCGCGGAAATCGGCGTGAAAAGGTTTCGGTGATCCTTCAAGCCGTCAATTAGCGCGACGGTAATTCCAGGCATTGTATGGTAGGATCATGCGGTGCCGTCTCGTGGAGGGATTTCCCATGAGTGATCGCAGAGCTCCTGAACAAGATACACCCAAAGATCGGAACGATGAGCCGTCGTCAAAGACGGGAACCGACCCGCTCGAGTTGATTGAGCAATGTCTGGCCTCATTTCCCGAGGGGGATGCTCGACAAAAGCTGTTGTATAAGCTGCGCCATGCGGTGACGCTGTCTCAAGCCTCCCAGCAACAACGTGAAGTGGAATTCAAGAAAGTCGGCGAGGTCGTCGCCAAGCTGACGGCGCCGGCTAATCGCATCGGCACCCTCCTTGATATCCCCGGTGAGGGACTCGCCCGCATCGTCGTCGGCGGGGCCGAGTATTATGCCAACGTGGATCCCCGCGTCTCCGATACGGATCTGAAGGTCGGAACACAGATTCTGGTCAACGAAGCCTACGCAGTGATCAAGACGCTCGGGTACGATCGCAATGGCCCCATCTTGAAACTGGTCGAGGCCATGTCCGACGGACGGCTGCGATTTGAACAGGAGATGGGCCGGCAATCGTTGATCCTACAGAGGTCGACCGATCTCGTCGGCGTGGAGCTCAGGGCGGGCGATGAAATTCGCATCGATCCCAGCCATCGTGTGGCGATCGAAAAGCTCACCGATCGTAAGTCGGATCGTCATGTCCTCGATACCCCTCCGAAGGTCACGTGGGAGCAGATCGGTGGACAGCACGAGGCAATCGCCGGCATCCGTAAGGCGATCGAGTATCCGTTGTTGCATGCGGAGACGTTCGAGCGGTTCAAGTTTTCCCAACCCAAAGGATTTCTCCTCTACGGGCCGCCCGGATGCGGGAAGACGCTCATCGGACAAGCGGCAGCCGGTAGCTTGTCCAAGCTGGTCAGCGAGTCCAAGTCGGAGCAAACGCCCAGTGGCGACCAGCGTCCGCGGGTGACTAGCGGAGCATTCCTGCATGTGAAAGGGCCTGAAATCCTCAACATGTGGCTGGGGGAATCGGAGCGGATGGTTCGCGATCTCTTCGACCAAGCCCGGGCGAGACGCAGGGACGGTGCCTTGCCGTTTATCTTCATCGACGAGGCAGAGTCGAGTTTTGGGACGCGACGCGCCATGCGCTCCGTTAATATTTAGAACACGCTGGTGCCGATGTTTTGCAGCGAAATGGATGGGATCGAGTCGCTACGCGACGTGGTCATCATATTGGCTTCGAACCGCCCTGACTTGATTGATCCGGCGGTGCTGCGCCCAGGCCGCATTGATCGGAAGATCAAAGTCGGTCGACCGAACAAGGACGCTGCAGCCGAGATTCTGAAGGTGTATATGACCGCGGATCTGCCGCT
>JBKKBQ010000339.1:0-3102 GCA_046714015.1 Nitrospira sp. | reverse complement strand
GTGTAAACGTTCAAAGATCTTGGACGTGCGACATCAACGATTGCAATCGAGGCCATATTGCTTCTGAATCGATTCTGCGACACCCGGTGGCTCCTTGGTGAGGAGCGCGCATGTGGTGAAATTGCCGATGACTTTTTTCTTCCCCTTATCGATATACGTCCAATCGACGATCTCCGTCTTGGTGAATGAGTACGACTGTCCCTTCTTGACCGACCGAATCATCGGAAGATTGTCGATCCGCCCCGACAACAGATCTCCTTGCGTTTTCAGATTGGAGACCCACAGATATTCTTGGTTGTCGCCGTCGCTCACCCTGACCTTGACCGAATACTGGTCGGTGTTGGGCGGCGGCGATCCGGCTTTTCGAAGAAACTCTTCCAAGCTCGCCCTGGCGCGTTCCATGGCTTTCTGCATCGCAGGGTCCTCGTCACTCATCTCGACCGCATTGTCCTTTTTGGCCTTGTCGGTGAACGATTGCGAGAACGCAGCGGGGGATATCAGGATCGCCGACAGGGCGACGCTCAGCACTACACGTCGTTGCATACCAGCCTCCCTCAGCCTACAGCTCAGCGTGAATGACGTGAGCCCACTGTTGCCCGTCCATATTATTGAACCTGTCCAGACCTCAATGCAAGATCGTCCACACATTCGGCGGCTCACAGAATTGTTGCGTCCACTCACCACACCACCTCTGGGAGGAAGAATTCATCTGTTTTTGTTACTCTACCGATATGTCCCCTCGCCGCCACACCCGTCCTTCTCGCTCCCGCCATCCCCATCCATCGAGGTCGATAGCGCGATTCACTCATCGGCGATGGCAGAATCTCTGCTCATTTCTCCGTGCCGTCGGCCGAACGCCACCCGCAGCACGGCTGGGAATCAGCGCCCTCCTGCTTGTCGTGGTCCTGTTGGGTATCAATTGGGCGTATCACACGTTTTACAAACCGACGGAATTGTTCTTTCCGGTGGAGCATGCACTCAGCAAGCATCCCCGCGAGACGTGGCGAGAATATGGTTCGTTGTTCGAGGCACATTCGACGGCCATTATTACGCCTGACTTGCTCGCCGCCTTGGCTCAGGCCGAGGGCTCCGGAAATCCAGTCGCGCGAACCTACTGGCGGTGGCGCGTCGTCTCGTCGAATCCTCTGGAGTGGTACCAACCGGCCTCGACGGCAGTCGGCATGTTCCAAATCACCGACGGCACGTATCAAGAAGCGAAGCGCTACTGTATTCACAACCATATGGTCGTCGAAGACGGGCCGTGGCACAACTTCAACTCCTGTTGGTTCAACGGCCTCTACACCAGGGTCATGCCGGGTCACGCGATCGAGATGACCGCGGCGCTCCTCGATCGTCACGTGGCAAAATTGGTCGGAGAGCGACCGGCGACGTTCCAACAGAAGCAGGACCTGGCCGCGGTCATCCATCTCTGCGGCGCCGGGGCAGGCCGCGATTACGCGAAGCGGAACTTTCGTCTCCTGCCCCACCAACGCTGCGGCGACCATGATGTGAGAATCTATCTACTTAAGATTCAGACATTCCAGCAGCAGTTTGCTTCTCTTCAGTCACAGTGAGTGTCGAGTCCTCTGCGACGAGTGTTTACTGCTGAATCGGTTCGATAGACGCATCGAATGTACCCCTCGCGCGTGACATGAGTATTCATGGTATGGTGGCCGCGGCAATTGGGCCCTGTTGTACGAAGGTGCGTCTTGATGGGTTCAGTGGGGGCAGATGGACCGAAAGCATTGCGGAAGACGGTCTTGGCCGGTGCAATCGGCAATGTGCTGGAGTGGTATGACTTTGCTCTTTTTGGATACTTCGCCCCGGTCTTGTCTCGTCTCTTCTTTCCTGCTTCGGATCCATCGTTGTCGTTAATCGCCACGTTCGGTGTGTTCGCCGTCGGTTTTCTTGCCAGGCCACTGGGTGCGCTGCTGTTCGGGTACTGGGGCGATACCAGGGGACGACGAGCGGCCCTGGCCTGGTCCATCATTCTCATGGCGTTGCCCACCTGCTTGGTCGGCCTATTGCCGACCTATGTTCAGATCGGTCTTGCAGCACCGCTCACACTCACTGTCCTGCGCTTCCTTCAAGGCCTCTCGGTCGGTGGAGAATTCACTGGATCCGTCACCTTCCTCGTTGAGCATGCCGCCCCGACCGAGCGAGGCTACATCGGCAGTTGGGCGGGGTTCAGCGCGCAGATCGGCGCGTTGTTGGGCTCCGGTGTCGGCACCTTGGCGACTGTGAGTCTTTCATCGGAGGCACTCCAGGAATGGGGATGGCGCATCCCGTTCGTGGCGGGAAGTGTCATCGCGTTGGTCGGCTGGTATCTTCGGCGGCGCATTCCCGAGTCGCCGGCTTTCGAACGGCTGCAACAAGAAGGTGTGGTGTCTTCCTCACCGGTCCGTGAGTTGCTCACATCGCACCGTGCGCCGCTCCTACAAGTGATCGGCCTCGTCCTGTTACATGGCGTCGCGTTCTACATCTTCTATGTGTTTCTCCCCACCTATCTGACCAAAGTGACCGACCTCCCGATGGGAACGACATTGCTGATCAATACGGTGTGCATGGCTCTGTTGGCGGTGCTGATTCCATTCATGGGCAAGCTGTCCGATCGAGTCGGGCATCGCTGGGTACTGGCCGCCGGGGCTGCGGGTCTTGCTCTCGGCACAGTCCCGTTCTTTTCTTGGTTGAGCAGCGGCCATCTCGCACTGATCGTCACAGCCCAAGTACTGATTACGGTGCTCGTGTCGGCCTATATGGGTCCGTTTTTTGCCATCGTGGCGACGCTCTTTCCAGTCGCGAGCCGCTACACAGGACTCTCGATCTCGTACAATATTGCCTCGGCCCTGTTCGGCGGGACTGCACCGTTGATGGCCACGGTGATTATGGAACGAAGCGGGAATGCGCTCGCCCCTGGATGGTACGTCAGCCTGTGCGCCGTCCTGTCGCTGATCGCACTGTCCACGATGCGTGAAGAGAGGAAAGAGGCGGCCGAGATTCCAGCTGGAACTCATTGATAGTGGGAACTGAACGTGCGATATCCTTCATGAACGACGCGCGAACCGCATGATCGATCAGACGATGCCACCACCCGCCCTTTCC
>JBKKBQ010000338.1:0-5736 GCA_046714015.1 Nitrospira sp. | reverse complement strand
TTTGTGACCTACCCTAATGGAAATGGTATGTTTCAGTTATCCCATGGCAGCCCAAATCTTTTGAGCGTTCTCACCCGTAAACGTCATATCATCCTGTGTTGAGGCACTCCGCTCAAAGTATAGATGCAGCATGCCTTTCCCGAAGTGAGCCTCTCGGACGAGATCTAGATTGATCGCCACTTCGCCTGAACGTTCCTCATCCGTTACTTTGACGAATCGCATCGGTGCTCCTTTCTGTAAGGTCATAGATATGACAAGGATAGCAGGCCTAGGAAACGTGGTTGGATATCGCTGAAACAATGGGCGTTTCGAAAGGAATGGAGATGCTCAGCGTCTGCCGTCATACCACACGGAGAGGTGTTTCTTATCGTGCAAGGTCCGTTTTCGAAGAAAAAAGATTCGGACAATCTGGGCGGCAATCTCGCGGCCTGAGTAGAGGGAGACCTTCCGGGATGACGTTTCGAGTGGATGCCTTGTCAAAATCGTGAATTGAAGACCGTGCCGTCGTCCCCATTGTTTGAGCTGTTTACTGAGCCGAATTTCGTCTAGTGCGTACAGCTCCTGGTCGAACCCCCCGACCTCCTGAAATGCATCGCGGCGACACACGACCAGTGCCCCGGCGGCCCAGCGACAGAGCACCGAGATGGTAGTCCAGAACCGTAGCGTCATGTTCGCCCACCAGGGCAGCCCATCCATCCGCAATGTACTGCCGCATCCAACATACTTTCCTGAGTTAATCAGCCGCAGAATATCGGCAAGTAGACCAGGACTCAGCAAACTGTCGGCATCCAAGAACAGCAGCCAATCTCCCGTCGCGTGGGCTGCTCCTGCATTCCGTGCCCGACCAATTTGATTGATCGGTTCAAAGACGACTCTTGCGCCGGACTGTCTAGCCAACTCAGCGGTGTTGTCGGTGGAATTATTGTCGACAACGATGATCTCGGATGTGAAACCGGATTGCGGGTTCACAGCGATCGATGCAGCGACGGATTGCAGAGATCGTTCGATCAGACGGGCTTCGTTGAACGCAGGGATGACGATAGAGAGATGCATGATTGGTCATAATGCCACAGGCGTTCTGTGTTGGGAAATGGGCAATCTGTCTGCGTTCGAAGTCGAGCTGGTAGATGCTACTGAGCGAGTGGATGATTGGGAACGGGGGTGAAAGAATTCATCGCGTTACGCTCGTGACGAACCGGCAGTAACGAGGGCTTCTCTTCTCGAAACTCGCACACAATGCGAAAGTCATTTTCGTATGGATAGCTTTCTGCCATTTCAAACCCAATGCGATTGCGTTCCGGCTGACAGTCCTCGAACGTCGTAAAAGTGTCCAACACCGTCGCCCGATTGAGCCCGACGGGTGGTGCAAGCAAAACCATGAGAAGAAGCCACATGGTAAAACCTTTTGTGAACAGAACTTTTTCCATAGATAAATTATCACAGCACTCCTAAGGCTCCACCCAGTAAGATCCCTTGGAAGAGGGGTATTACCAGCCGACCTTTCCAGTACAAATAAATCAGGTCTAACAAGTGGCTGTCCTGCATGGCTTACTCACGCATGGTAAGATGCCGCCGATGCCACTCACCCGCTTCCATCCGATCATCGCGGAATGGTTTACTTCGCACGTCGGCCAACCGACCGACGTTCAAATCCAGTCATGGCCCGCCATCCAATCCGGAGCGGATGCACTGATCGCGGCGCCGACCGGATCAGGGAAGACACTCGCCGCCTTCCTCTCCTGCATGGATCAGCTCTTCAAGCAGGCGCTCAACCGTGAACTCGACGACCATACGCAGGTCCTCTATGTCTCACCACTCAAAGCGCTGAGCAACGATATCCAGAAGAATCTCCAGAAGCCGCTCGCAGAAATTGGGCAAATGGCGTTGCAGGCTGGATTGCTGATGCCGGAGCTGCGAGTCCTGGTCCGGACAGGTGATACCCCAATGACGGATCGACAACAAATGTTGAAGCGTCCGCCACATATACTCGTCACGACCCCAGAATCTCTGTTCATCTTATTAACTGCGGAGAAGAGCCGCCGGCTATTGCAGACCGTTCGTACCGTGATCGTCGATGAAATTCACGCCCTGGCGCCGAACAAAAGAGGATCACATGTCGCTCTGTCGTTGGAACGACTGGAAGCGCTGACGTTGACGAAGCCGCAGCGGATTGGCCTCTCAGCCACGCAGCGGCCGATCGAAACGGTCGCGCAATTCCTGGTCGGGAACCGCATGCCAGCTACCATCAATCGTCATTCGTCATCCGCAACTGACTCAGCACTCAGCACTGAGCACTCAGCACTACCATGTACCATTATCGATGTGGGCCACAAACGGGAAATGGATCTTGCGGTTGAAGTACCGAAGGATGAGCTGAGCGCCATCGCGACCAATGCCGTCTGGGCCGACATTTACGACCGTGTGGCTGAGCTCGTACGGCAACATCGTACGACGTTGGTCTTCGTCAATACACGCCGCTTGGCCGAGCGGGTCTCTCACTATCTTGAAGAACGGCTCTCGGATCTCGGGTCTGACGCGGTGGCAGCCCACCATGGCAGCCTGTCCCGGCAGATTCGGTTGTCGGCGGAGGAACGGCTGAAGTCTGGCAAGACGCGTGTGGTCATTGCTACAGCTTCGCTGGAACTTGGCATCGATGTGGGCACGGTCGATCTCGTCTGCCAGATCGGCTCGCCACGAGCGATCGCGACTGCGTTGCAGCGGATCGGTCGGGCCGGCCACTGGATCAAGGCCGTACCGAAGGGCCGGCTATTTGTTACGACCAGAGATGAACTACTTGAGTGCGCGGCGCTGATCCGCGCGATCAGAAATGGGACGTTGGATCGCATCGAGGTCCCGACGGCGCCACTCGACATTCTGGCGCAACAACTCGTCGCCGCTATAGCGACGCAAACCTGGACAGAGGAGGAGCTGTTTACGTTGGTCTGCCGAGCCGCCCCCTATCGCGAGCTGAATCGTGCCACGTTCAACCGCCTCGTCCGGATGTTGGCAGATGGCATTGCGACCAATCGTGGCAGAGGGCTGGCCTACCTCCATCACGACAAGATCAATCATCGAATCAAGGGGCGGCGCGGGGCACGGCTCGCGGCAATCACGTCAGGAGGGGCGATTCCCGACACCGCCAACTACGCGGTAGTGGCAGAACCGGACGGGACCATTGTCGGATCGGTCGACGAAGACTTTGCGGTGGAAAGTCTGGCCGGCGACATCATGTTGCTCGGCAACACATCCTGGCGGATCAAGGGTGTCGAGATGGGGAAGGTGCGGGTGGAAGATGCCCATGGCGCGCCGCCCAGCATTCCATTCTGGCGAGGGGAAGCGCCTTCTCGCACCGCAGAACTTTCGTCGGAGGTGGCCTCTCTACGACAGGAGATTGCTGCGCGTGCCTCTTCAGCTGTGAGTCAGCAGCCATCAGCTATCGGCTTTTCAGAACCACCCGTCAGCTCCGAGCACTCAGTCCTCAGTCCTCAGCTCTCAGTCCTGTCATGGCTTCGCCAAGAATGTGCGCTCGATCAGCGGGGGGCTCAACAGGCCGTCGAATACATCTTGATAGGAAAAGCTGTGTTGGGAGTCGTGCCGACCCAGGATACCATCGTGGCCGAACGATTCTTCGATGAAAGCGGTGGGATGCAGCTGGTGATCCATGCGCCGTTCGGCGGGCGGATCAACAAGGCCTGGGGGTTGGCATTGCGCAAGCGGTTCTGCGTGACGTTCGATTTCGAGCTACAAGCAGCGGCCACGGATAATGGTCTCGTCATTTCCCTAGGAGAGAAACATAGTTTCCCGCTGGAATCCGTGTTCGGCTATCTCCATTCCAACAGTCTGCGAGAAGTCTTGATTCAGGCGGTACCGTTGGCGCCGATGTTTGCCACGCGCTGGCGCTGGAATGCGTCGCGATCATTGGCACTGTTGCGTTTTTCGAACGGCAAGAAAGTGCCACCGCAGATTCAGCGGATGAAAGCAGAAGACCTGCTTGCTGCGGTGTTTCCCGATGCGATTGCTTGTCAGGAGAATATGACCGACGAACGGGCAACACGGCAGATTCCAGACCATCCGCTCGTGCAGGAAACCATCCGCGACTGTCTGAGTGAAGCGATGGATCTTGAGGGCCTCACGACTGTCTTGCGGCGGATCGAATCCGGCGCGATCCGCTGCATCGCGATCGATACGCCGACGCCGTCGGTTTTCTCGCATGAAATCCTCAACGCAAATCCCTACGCCTTCCTCGACGATGCGCCGCTGGAGGAACGGCGGTCTCGTGCGGTCGAGCTGCGGCGAACCCTGCCGCCGGATCTACTCGGAGAGATCGGTGCGCTGGATCAAGAGGCGATCGCCGAAGTCGCCCGCGAATCTTGGCCGGTCGTGCGCGATGCCGACGAACTGCATGACGCGCTGCTGACACTCGTATGGTTGCCTGAACCGATACCAGCCGACTGGTCGACGCACCTGCCGGCGCTGGTCGAGTCCGGTCGTGCCGTTGAATTGGTGAGGGGCGAGGGATCAGGGGTCAGGGGTGTGGTTGCGACGGAGAATAAGAAACTCGTTGAGTCGGTATTCGCGTCAGGCGATGACAGTTCTCTCGATATGATGGCGCTGGGTTGGATGGAAAGCATCGGCCCAACGACAACGGCAGAGCTGGCGATGCGACTGCACCTCACGACTGAGGCCATCCATCAATCATTCCTCCGCCTCGAATCCTCCGGCCAAATCCTGCGTGGGCAGTTTCGATCAAACTCAGCACTCAGCACTCAGTCCTCGGCACTATCGGGCGCTGGTGCGCCCGAATGGTGTCACCGCCGGTTGCTGGCCCGTATCCATCGTCTGACGATCGGGATCTTGCGCAAAGAGGTGGAGCCGGTGACGGCGTCGGACTTCATGCGATTCTTGATGCAATGGCATCATGTCGTACCGGGATCGCGTCAGCATGGAGAAGCCGGCCTGCTGCAAGTGATCGGACAACTCGGAGGATTCGAGGCCGCTGCGTCTGCGTGGGAACCACAGCTCTTGCGTCTTCGAATGGCGAAGTACGAACCAGAACTCTTGGATCGTCTCTGTCTGAGTGGTGCGGTCAGCTGGGGACGCCTCTCTCCACATCCAAGATTTTCACAAGCAGGGGAGCAAGCAGGGAAATTGGATCGGCGGCGCATTGTTCCGACCAGTCTCGCTCCCATCAGTCTTTTCCCTCGTGAAGACAGTGAGTGGTTGATGAATGTCGTGCGTGGAGACGCGACCACGCTTCCCGCAGATCTGCATTCTCAGTTGAGCGCGGTCGCGCAGAATCTGTGTTGTGCGCTGAAGCAACAGGGCGCCGGTTTCTTCGCCGATCTGGTGCGGGTGACCAACCATCTGCCGACAGAGGTCGAGAACGGACTGTGGGAATTGGTGGCAGCCGGTCTGGCGACGGCTGATGGGTTTGATAACCTGCGTGCCCTCATGGACCCCCATCGGCGTCGTGCTGAAGGGCGTGAACGGGCTCGTCGGCCTCGGCATGCAGCCGGACGGTGGTCATTGCTACGACGGGTAGGGTGGTCATTGGTCAGTGGTCAATGGTCATCCATTGAGGAGCAAGCCATCGGCTCTTCAGCTTCAACTCAGCACTCAACGCTCAGCACTCAACACTGCGAACGCACAGCTCGCTTGTTGCTTCGCCGTTACGGCGTAGTCTTTCGCGATGTGCTGGCACGGGAATCGTTGGTTCAGTCGTGGCGGGATCTGCTG
>JBKKBQ010000337.1:0-4547 GCA_046714015.1 Nitrospira sp. | reverse complement strand
ATCACACCGGGTCTTTGGTTAGGCAGTTACGTTAGGTACCGGGGTGATCCCGGCAGCCGAACAGACCACTATGGTGTGCAAGGGGGGATGGTGCCCCCAATCGGACTCCGTTGGGCAGCCACCAGTTGTCCACAGAAGCTAGTGGGACCACCACTGGACGGTAGCTTCTGCACCCAGCCATTGTAGACATTGGGAACAGGCAGTAATCCCTGTCCGCCCATGCCGAAGTTGGCGGCTATGTCGTCGTCTTTCGGTGTGGTGGCATCGGCCACCAACACAACCCAACCAACCATTGTCGCGTCAGCGGCGTTGCCGTTTCCGTCCGGATCGATATCGTAGACGATCAGACGGTTGGAAAACTTGCTGGTGACATAGGCATAGTACCCGCCACCCTTCTTGGCGCCGAAGTTTACACCATGGCATCCCGGATCACAGGCCAGACTCGCTACGAGTTCGCCTTTCCCACCATCCGCAGCAGTGTCAATGATCGTGATCGTTCCGGTTAAGGTGTTTCCTGTGACGACGAATTTACCATCCGGGCTCACTGGTGTTTGAATTGGCAGTGCACCGATGGGTCCTCCGGTAGGCCCCGACACTGGGTTATAGTTTTGGAGTAAGTTGATGTCCTTGATCTTGTTCCCCGTCGCCATGTCAATGACGGAAATACTGTGTCCCAGGTAGTTGGAGACATAGTATTTCGTTGAATCAGGGTTGATTGCTGCCGCGATCGGCAGGGTGCCCGTGGCTGGTTTAGATTTGATCTTGTCAGTGATGAAATCCCAGAACGTGGAGTCATTCGTATTGGAGTTGGGAGTCACCATAGTCTGACCATCATGGCCCATCCAATGGGCGTGCGGCTGTGCTTGCTTATCCCCTGGCTTTTGCACGAGAATGTTGCGGTTGATGCTTAGGGTTCCAGTGGCGGCCTTATTCAGTTCGACGACTGAATCTCCTCCGTTCAGTCCCACGTGTACTTGCTCGTTATTGACTCTGGTCATCACGTGAGCGGGGTCTGGTCCAAGCTCAATTTCCTGCAAGAGAGTCCCGTCCGCTTGGTTAAGGACGTACAGGCTCTTGCCGTGCCACTCGGTGTTATAGATCTGCTTCTGATCGTGACTGGCCCACAGGTTGTGGGCGTTATTCATCTTCTGGGCCGGCAGCGCGACTTTGCGCGTCACCTTCCACTTGTTTGTCCCTTCCACGTCGACCACGGTCACAGTGCTGGGATAGGCAGCTCCTTTGGTCTGGCTCACCTCATACTGTGTGTCGATCCACACTTCGCCGATCCCGTCAATGGCGGGGAATTGGGGTGTCGGGATGGTATCGTTGAGGTCAAATGTTGCTTGGAGTGTTGTTTTGAGGTTTGCGACAACACCGCCCGTGACAAGGACATCCACGCCTGGATAATCCGGCTTATAGGGAGTGCCAGCTGGTTTGCTGTAGTCCTTCCAGTTCGATGGAGTGGTAACCACGAAGAACGCGCGCAATAGCCTGAGTCCAAGGTCTGACAGGCTGGGGAAGGCCTTCGCGGCATCAGCGGGTTTCCGAGCATTATCGGTATGAGTTACGCCCAAGAGATGAAGCTTCTCCCCGATATCCAGTGCAGGTCCCCCCGCTGGGATTGAGTTTGGGTTCGTGGTCTTTGGATCGTCTACGATCACACCGGCCAGCATATATGGATGCAGCTTGCACACGAACACATGGAGACCAGGGGTTCTCAAGACCACGTCATGGTCGTCCTTGTTCGCTTTGTCCTGATCAAGCCGTTCAGCGGGCGTCGCATCGACCGGCCAAATCAGGCTTGTGACGGTGTGGAAACTCTCGACGCGAGATGGACCTGCACCGTTTGGGCCATGTTCCGACCTGGTCTGAAGAAATCGCACTCTGTCACCTGGCTGCACGATGGCCAGGGAGCGAGACCCTCCAGGCAAGGTCACGCCTGTGTCAAACCAATGGCCCGCTTCGTCCGTTACGTCAAACGTAACAGCGGCTTTTGGCCCAATCCCTGCCACAGGCAGCGCAGCGTCGTCTCCCGAACAACCGGCTACTCCCGCCGCAAGACAAAGAGCAGCTCCTAAACTAACGTACCTCTTCATTGAACCCTCCCGTTATGATGAGATGATGGAACGTGACACCTGAATGTAGTTATCCGATTGAGCTTAACGCACTGGCGTGAGAAGAACGACATCCAGCACGCCCAGTCGTCGTGAAACGGATTCCCTTGTAATACCCTCAATACCGTTTCGTCAACCCTTGCTAATTAGGGATGGGAATATATGCAATCATTCCATGACCATATGTACGTGTCGCCCAGCAACCGAACATCTCGTCACACAGCAAACTGCGTGCCTGTAAAAACATTCTCTACTCATCAGAGTTATTTCTTTAGTGACAACGTCTTATGCATCCATGTTGTCGCTTCTTCAATTGGGACGGAGAATCGAATTAGATACAACCGGTGAATCGAATCGGATTCAGAGAGAGCCCTGCTTAGGCGGCCGCGGATTTCCCAGAACGAATACCGGTATCGCGCTCTTCGCCCACATCGAATTGAAGCGGCCTATCGTCTGCGAGGACGTGTCTTCACGAGGCGGTGGATCACGATGCTCGACGTGAAAATAGTAGGACGAAGAGAAGAGGTAACTCACGACTCCTGGCGTGATGGGATCGTCGGGTCTATTCACAGGTGGTGTTCTACCACTTGTCCCTTGTCATTGGGAGGGGGCAGGGGACAGGGGACTCGTCTGCTTAGGTCTTCCAATGCGTAGCTCAACTATGCCGCTCCTGCCGGCCGATGGCCCTTTTTCGCCAAGACCAAGCGTGTCGTGAGCCGTTTGGCTCTCCGAGTGCGTCGCAGCATCCGTTGATGATGGATCATTGGGTCCACGATATTACCGCAGGCCAGGCACCGATGGGTCTGCATCCACATCGACAGATAGCTTTCCTGCATATCGAGTATGTGGTCGACGACCATGAGCCCACTGCATCTGGTGCATGTCATGGAAACCCTCCTTGATAATTGGTCGCGCACGGATGATTGTGCTCGTCATTCACCAGTTCTCATACGCAACGATGGTGCCAAGATGAAAACCGTGACGTGGTTTAGGCGTCTCGGGCCGTCAATAGCTGGTTTTTCGCTCGTTCCTTGCCAGCGCATTGTCGATTGCTACAAACATTTTGGTTGTGGATCGTATCTCACTCGATACGCCCGGAAAGACAAAATGATACAGGTCTACGTACGTAGAAAACCAATCCTCGCAAAAGCTGCGAATACCTGAATGTTCACCCGTATGTAATTCGGAGTACGCAATTTGCCAGAGACATCTCAAGTGATTCCTTGCTGCGAGAAGGAGATGTCTTATGGCAAGTCCTTGGCTAGGTCCGGTTCTTCGGAGAATAGATGAGCTGAAGCTGAACTATGCACGGATGCCGTTCTTCGAGTTCTTGCGAGACGAAACGATTGACGCGGATGACCGCATCGCGTTTGTCCCGTACGTGGCGTATGGCATCGTGAGTTTTGAGGATCTGCATACCTACATTTTGCAAAAGGAACCTGCCCACGACGCGTGCCGAGAACGTATCAACGCTCACGTCTATGACGATGATCACCATTGGTCCTGGTACCTGGAAGATTTGCACAAGCTTGGTTTCAACAAGATTACGGTGCCGAGGGGTGAGATGAAGTTTCTCTGGAGCGGTGCAACCTGCGCGAACCGTATCCTGATGTACCGTCTCACGGCCATAATCAATCGGGCGAACCGCATCGAACGTAAGGCGATCATCGAAGCCATTGAGGGGGCCGAGCATGTGTTGTTGCAGGCATTCATCCGTATCGCCGGGGGCTTGGGGGAACGGATCGGAGGCGCTCTCCGCGACAGCGGCGGTCATCACGTTCATTTGGAATCAAGCCCTGGGGTGGGATCAGATTACCGCGAGCTAGCTGCTATGGAAGTCGATCAGGCCACGTACGATCGGTGCCTGTGCTTCGTCGATGAGGTGTTTGAGGTTTTCGCACGATGGACGCAGGAATTGTTACACTTCGCCGCGTCGCACAAGAATGCGTTTCCTCGCTCCATGCCGTATTCTTCCAACCTCGCTGGCAGCCATCCAGTCTATTAGGGCGCTTCTGAACGGGGAAGCCTTTGATTAGGTGGCATCTTATTGACCTGTGCTGTATCATGCGTATCTGTTAGGTAGTTGGATAGGCCAGCATTGGCTGCCTGCTTGTTCGGCAGGTTGTTCAAAATGGGTGTCCGGCAAGGCCGCAGCCGAAGATCTTTGCGGATGTTCAAAAAGGTCTTCTGGCAAGGCCGCAACGAGCGAAGGGGCGAGGCGTACTGTGGTATGTACGTCGAGCCTCCGAGCGAAGTGAGAACGCAGCCAGAAGCCTTTTTCAACATCCGACGGAAAGGGGGCGACCGGTTTCGACGGGGATACTGAGGTCACTGTCGCATGTCGAGCTCTCGGGGACTCGTAACCCTCCGGGAAAATGCAACTGCCAATCAAGAACTGGCACTCGCAGCTTAATTAACTGCGACGTTCTTCCA
>JBKKBQ010000336.1:0-4056 GCA_046714015.1 Nitrospira sp. | reverse complement strand
CGAACATACTGCACAGCAGTGATGCTCACCCTCTTTCCAGCTATTGAGTCTCTATCCCTGATTGACAAGACAGTTGCAATTGGAGAAGACTACTGGAGCTATTCGGGGGAATCTCATGCCGGTGAATATGGATCCGTCGAAGAAACGGCGTCGCCCCCAGACAACCACCGCCTCGGTGGCTGAGGACAGGCGCACGGGCGCCGCAGCGACACCTCCGCGAAAAAGTTTTGGAGAAGAAACAGAAGCGGATCGGGAAAAGGATTTGGCTGATGCTGAGCTGAAAAACTTATGGGATGCAACCGAAGTGATTGATATGGATAAAGCCTAAGCCCCTGCACGACGCCCAGCGACCCAGAGTTGAACCGGTATCCGCCAGCCCTACTAGAAGCTCCGCTCCATGCCGACACCAGCCATGCCACAGACGATTCCCGACATCACCGAAGACGTACAAGTCGGTTCGGGAACCGGATTTGAGTCTCGTGTCGTCGTCTATAACTGCGACTGCCACACCTACCAACAAGTGATCGAGCTATTTTGCCGGTTTATACCCGCAATGACCTCGACCAAGGCATTTGAGTTGGCCTATCGGATCGATCATGAGGGGGAAGCCATCGTCTTCACCGGATCGACGGAACAGTCGGATGATGTGGCGGCAAAACTTGCAGGAGGTGGGCTCAGAGTGGCCGTGCAATAATCCAGCTCCTCACCTACTTATGTTTGGGTTTTCCCTTTGCCGGCTTTTTAGTAGAAGACTTGACGGGAGGTTTGATTGGCTTCTTCGCCACCTTTGAAATGCTCGATTTCTCGTTTTTTCCCGCAGCCTTTGACTTGCCGCTCTGCGAGTGCTTGACAGGAGTCATGTAGGTGGAGGTGCGGTTGACCTTCGCCAATTGGTCTCCGCTGAGCACGCGCACTTGATACAGCTCAAACAGCTTGCTGATGGCCTTGGTGTCGCCTCGTCTCGCCGCATTCAAGAGTTTGCGGCGTTGATTCATCTCTTCTTCTTCGGTATGCGAAGCAGCTCGTCGTTCCATGCCCATCCTTCCTTACACAGGCTGACCGGCTGATCAGGGCTGCGGTGCAACACCACAGCCTAGAAAATCGTCGAAGTATATCAGAATTATGATGATTTTTGGAATATCGAATGTTGCGCCGCCGGATGATGCATCGGAGGGCTTTCGCATATAAGAAAACCACGGCTCGGCGGGAATCTCACTCGAGATTTCACTCTTGAGTGCTGTCGCACGCACCGGTATAAGTATAGAGTATCGCAACTTTCCTTAAGAGGAGATCCATCATGGAGCACACACAAGAATCTTCGACCGTCACCGATGACCCCCAAGCACGCGATCTCCTGCGCCGAGCGTTCGAAAGAACCGCACGGTGGCAAAAAGACTTTAAGGGGTTTACGGCTGACCTCACCGTAAATGTGAACGGGAAAGAAACCAGCGGCCCCGTCATCGTCAAGGGCCCGCGCGAAGTATCCGTTCAACTAGACGATGGCGAGATCCAAAAATGGGCGCAAGAACAATTGGGCATGATCGCGGTCCATCGTGGACCACGGAGCTTTGAGGAATCTGACGGGAAGTATTCCTTGACGATGGAGGAAGACGGGCATCCGTTCGGCACTAAACTGACTATCCATGGCTCTCATTCTTTTTACCGGATCAAGGACAACCGCATCACACAGATCAACCGCAAGATGGCCCATCCCGGCATGAACCCGTTTGCCTTTACGATCAACGTCGAGGAGAGCGCGATCACACAGGACCAGAAGCATCTCACGACCAAGTACACGGTCTATTACTATTCGCCGACCGACGGCAAACTGACCAACGTGGAAAGCTTCTCCGACACCCATACCCGCATCGGTGCCTTCGACCTTCCGTCCACCAGACGGATCATCACGTACGAGAATGGCCAGGGCGTCGTGAAGAACCTGAGCTTCACAAACCACAAGTTGCTCTAACGATGGATTTGCGCAAAGACTTTCCTCGCAGCATGAAATTCGAGTTGGCGGGTTATGTCCATCTTGCACGCATGATCGACAAATGCCGGGCTGTGCTCGCAGGGACAGAGGGGGAATATATCTATCCCTGTCCCATGGACGAACGGCTGATGGAGTTTGTGGGAATGACCAGCGATCAGTTCACCGCTGCTGTGAAGGCTCATTCGACTGATGCTGGGGTCGTGAAGTGGTTTGAGCAGAGGGCACAACCACACCAGCCTGCCGAGTTGGAAGAATGGAATCAGCAGCTGTTGGCGCGCGGACCAAGTTCTCCTGAAAGCGCGGCCAAGTTCAAAAAGTACTTGGCCGCTATCGATCCCTCACGCACTGACATCACCGCCTGGTCGGATCTGCAGGACTTGGAAGAAGGGCGGGTCGTGCCGAGGCGAGAGCGAGCACATCAGTCTCAGTAAGTGAGTGCCGGATACTTCCCGAGATACGTTGGGTTCTGCGCCTGCCCCACCATGAAATGGGCCACATCAGCCCGGGAAATAGCCCCTACCTTTATTCCTTCCGCAAGTTTGTCTAGGACGCGATAGTAGCCTGTCATCGTACCATTGGTTAACCGACCCGGACGCACAATTTCCCACCGTGGATACCCACCAGCAATCAGGCGCTCCTGCTCGCTCTTGTCCACATAGGCTCGTTTGAGAAACAACGTGAAGAGAACCTTCATAGGGATCGAGTTGTAGCCCCAGCTGTCGCCGGCGCCAAAACCGGTGAGTACGATGAGTGTTGGAGAAGAACCCGTTTCCTTGAGCACTTGTAAGAGGAGGCGTGCAGAGTCTGAAAACAGCGTGGTGGCGAAGGGGCTTTTCACGCCGAGCGTCACCAGGATGGCAGCGGCCCCCTCCACGGTGGCCCGTACATCGTTTGGGTTGGTCGCACTACCCTGCACCCTTCGCAGCTTGGCGTGATCTGGGAGCGGAACAACTCGGCGCGATAAGGTGCTAACCTCGTGCTCCTTCAGAAGTGCAAGCCGCGTGACCTGAAGTCCGACACCGCCCGAGGCTCCGATAATGGCGATTTTCATGTTTCCTGTTTGTTGTCAGTGGCCTACCAATGCTTGCTGGACCTGCTCAGGTTGCGGGTCCTTAACTTACGGCACATTCTCAGCCTGTTCATAGGCTCCGTCAAGCGACTCTGAGTCCCTCCTCCTCAGTCGTTTTGGATCATGACGGTCGGGTAAGGACCTCTCGCCACACCGCGGCGAGGTTGTGGAGCGCTTTACTTCCATCGCCGACGTAGACCGATCCATGCATGGTGGCCAGCCGCCTTGGCTGTAGCGCCGCCAACCGGTTCAACGTCGTCTCCGTCAACGAACAATAGGGCACATAGTTCGCCAACGGACCTTGCTGATAGCCCACCAGTGTCTTCCGACAGCGATCGATGATATCCGCTTCCGTCATGGGTTCAACATCCCCGTCTTGGTGAAAAAGATCCGAGCACAGGAGCGTCCGTTCCGTTTCTTCAAACAGCAATCCCGCCTCCCAGCAATGGGGCACATGCGGCGTCGATAGGAAGCGGAAACGGTATCGTCCGGTCTCGATCACTTCGCCATCGACCATCCCTTTGGCAGGACGAAGCGCCAGACAATCGTCGACACTCACCAACTTGCCCACCAGGCTGCACACCACTTCCGAGCGCGAAGCCAGTTGTTGCCACTCCGGCACCGTCGCACATTCGTCGGACTCAAAATGGCTGAACCCGATCCAGCGCAAGGTCTGCGGATCAATGAGCGACGCCACAGCCTCTTTGACCTCTGGAAACAAGGCCCGGGGTCCGGTATGGAACAACAGCGGCTCCTCGTCGCGCATCAAGAATTGACTGAACTGAATGTTGAACGGTTTAACGAACGTCGTGATTCTAAATAGATCCGGAGCGATCTCGGTGATCTTCGCCATAAGACCTCCTCAAGAATGAAGTCGTGCGATCATACGCACCGGCAGACTGAGGTGCAATATGGATAGATCGCGTCTGGAAAGTGAAAGAATTATGGCAGGCTACTGACTCACCGAGGCCCTGAGAAACACTGCAATACATCACGC
>JBKKBQ010000335.1:0-5263 GCA_046714015.1 Nitrospira sp. | reverse complement strand
CGTCGCCGGACCGCGCGTCTGCGGCGGCATGACCTTGCCGCCGGAAGTGATAGTGGAGGAAGTCAAGAAGGCGATCGGGATGCGATCCGGAGTCCTGGCAGGACGCGGTGGATGAACCTGACACACGGACGGAACGGCGGCACGACCGCACCTAGAACCAGGGCGATATGTAGCCGCCACTGCCGCCCGGAAGACAGAATGCCGTGCCAAAGAAAGTTGACTGCGTGAGAGATGTAAACACCACCGCAACTGCGGACAACATTAGGAAGCGAGGTGTCAGATGAGTCTCGATTATGTAAAGTTCAGCCCAGGATTCGAATCCTTCATGCCGAAAGAATATCGGGACATGGTGGAGCATGGACCCTTCGGGAAGAAGACGACCGTGTCGCAGATGGGAAGCTTCAAAGAAATCCTCGAAGAGCATCCTATGTGCGCCGGCTGCGCGATGACCCTGTTCATCCGACTCGCCATCGTCGCGTTTCCGAATCCTGAAGATACGATTACAGTCGGAACGGCGGGTTGCGGCCGGCTGGCGATTTCACAGGCAGCGATTCCGTTCGTCTACGGCAACTATGGAGACCAGAACGGCGTTGCGAGTGGACTGTCGCGCGGATTGCGGATTCGTTTCGGCGACCAGCACAAGGATCTGGTCGTGATGGCCGGTGACGGCGGTACCGCCGACATTGGATTCCAGCAAGTCCTCCATTCCTGGTTCAGGAAGGAACGGTTCACGACAATCATGCTGGATAATGAAGTGTACGGGAATACGGGCGGGCAGGAAAGTGGTATGACGACCAAAGGCGCCGTGCTCAAGATGGCGCCGCTCGGCAAGAAGTTCGAGAAAATGGACATGGTCGCCATGGCGAAGATCGCCGGCTGTGCTTACATCGCCACCGTGGTGCCGAATAATCCGCGGCGGGTGGAAAGCTGCATCAAGAAGGCCGTGCTGATCGCCCGTGAGGTCGGTCCGACGTATATTCAGGCCTATACGTCCTGCAATATCGAGTACGCGATCCCGACCGACCAGGTGATGGCAGACGCCAAGACCGTCGAGGATGATCGGTACAAGTTTGCTGAGTACATCAGCGAGGACGCCAAGGCCTACCTGGCCGAGCGGTACGGCTATAAGGAATTTCTTCCGAAGGCTGCTGCTGCAGTCACACAGGTGTAATCACAGGGGGTGGAAGATTCAAGAAATGGCCATGCGACCCGCTCGAATCTTCCACCCCTCAGCCGAAAAGCCCTGTCGACGATCGAACAGGAAGGGAATTATGACGGACATGCAAGCAACTGATACCAGTGCCAAGCCCCGCTATGCACTGAGCTATGGCTTACGGCTGGATAAAGGCACGGCGAGCGAACTCACCCACCCGCGTGTGTCCATTCTCTTGCCCGATGGCTCGGTCGGCAGCATGACGCTGCACGTGATGAACGGCACAGCTGATGAAATCAAGTCACAGCTACTCGACAGCATCGACGCATTCTTCGACATCTACGCCGATGTTTACGCCGACGTTTCAAGCTCAACCATCTGTGACTGAGGCGTCGTCATCGCTGAAGGCCTTTCCGACACCTCAGGTAGGAGACTACAGATCATGCAAACACTCGATATCCATCGCCCTGAGATGCCGGACCTTCAGTTCGTCCTGTTAGTGACGGCACTCTGCACGTCTCGGCTCACCGCGCTGAATATACCTGAAACCCTCCGCGCGACGATTTTCAACCGGTGCTGGGCGCTCATTCATGAAAGCCCTCCGCCTCGCAGACCTGAGGATCGGGTCTTGGACCTCCGACCCTGGACCGAGCTCACCGTCGAGGCGATGGTAGAGACCATCCGCGTAGGGCTCATGGAGGCTGGGATTCAAACCTTGGCCTGGGATCATGCACCCAGCGAGCCGACACACACCAGCACCCCCGAAGCCAAGCCCCTGATCGAACGACTCGCGCAACTGTACCCTCAGCCTCCCGAGGAAATCGACAGTGGCGATAGGGCAGACACTCCCCCGCACTGACAGGCCGGCATGACTTCAATTGATCCGCTGTTACCACGCATAGGCTTCCGGTGCGGCACCACCAGGTCCGGGGAAAATCTCATCCAGTTGTTTCAAGATGTCACTGCTGAGAGCAAGACTCAGTGCCCGCATGGAGCCATTCAGCTGTTCCATGGTGCGCGGGCCGATGATCGGTGACGTCACAGCCTTTTGGTGCAGCAGCCAGGCAAGTGCGACATCCGCCGGTCGTTCACCAATCCCTGCGCACAGCGCCTCATAGGCTTCCAGTTTGGGACGAGACTTGACCACCTCTTTTTTTATGTCCTCGTCGGCTCGGCGCCCGCTGTCCGCAGACTGCAGAACCCCGGCCAACAGTCCCCGTCCCAGCGGACTCCACGGGATCAGTCCAATACCATAGGCTTCGCAGGCGGGGATGACTTCCAGCTCAACCATGCGCTCATTGAGATTATAGAGGCTCTGCTCCGACACCAGCCCCAAGAAGTTGCGGCTGCGCGCGGTTTCCTGAGCCTGGGCCAAGTGCCAACCGGCAAAATTGCTGCTGCCCACATACACCACCTTGCCTTCCCTGACTAACTGCTCCATCGCTTGCCAGATTTCTTCCCATGGCGTTTCCCGATCGATATGATGCATTTGATAGAGATCGATCCAGTCTGTTTTCAACCGTCGGAGGCTATCTTCGCAGGCTCGCTTGATATGGGCGGCCGAGAGGCGCGACTGATTCGGCCAGTCGCCCATGCGACCGTACACCTTCGTAGCCAGCACCACCTTCTCCCGACGGCCTCCCCCTTGTGCGAGCCAACGGCCGATGATCTGCTCGGTCCAGCCTTCTCCGAGCTTCCAGCCGTACACATTCGCCGTATCAAAAAAATTGATGCCGAGCTCCAATGCCCGATCCATCAGGGCGAAACTGTCCGGCTCGGTCGTCTGCGGCCCGAAATTCATCGTGCCCAGACAGAGCCGACTGACTTTCACTCCTGACCGACCTAGATGTCTGTACTCCATGGCAAAACGATCTTCTCGCTGAAGATGGCCCTAGGTTGGAGAGCAGAAACTGCCTCGCGAAACGGGACATCCCTATCGAAGGTTAGTACCCCCGTCCCGTGCTCCCACCGCGCCCCATTCGATCGAGCGGAAGGGCCTCGTACCGTTGTTTGAGGTCCGGATGCTCGCTGAGATAGCGCTTAACCGCCGCATCATCCGCAAACACTTCGGGACTGCGTTTTCGATATTCATCGAGGGTCAGATCGTGCTTCGCCAGGAGCGCCGTGAGCTTGGTATTGATATCCGCTCCCATTTGTTGCATGCGTTCCTGTGATGGGCGCTGTCCCTCACCATAACCTGCTCCTCCCTTGAAATAGTTCGTCATCATCTCACCGATCTCAATCCGTGCATTGACGAATTTTCCCACTTCTGCCGGCTCTGCGGCATACCCACTGCCCGCGAATAGAACCACGCTCAACGAGATAGTAATGGTTCGACGCCAAAGATTCATGGTCTATATTCCTCCCCCGCCGATTAGGTTACACGTGACACATTCTAACACGATGATTCTTTTTCCAGATCATGCGATTGCTCAGATTCCAACTGGTGTGGGCACAACCGGTTTAGGCTGAGGTGGCATCTTCTCCATCGCTGTGTGCCGACGGAATACCGTAGCGTTTGCACTTTTCCCACAGGGCTTTTCGGGACAATCCCAAGATGCGCGAGGCGGTCGTGCGGCTCCCGTCGACACGTTCCAACACGGAGACGATATAGTCTTTTTCAAAACCTTCCCGCGCAGCGTTAAGCGACGTCAAGGTTGTGTCTTTCTTCTTTTTCCCCCCGGTCAAACCTTCGCTACAGAAGCCGCAGGATTCCTGTGGGATGCCCCCCAGGTAGGGACAGGACTGCAATCCACAGAGGTCGGCCGGTTGAACCGGGGCCCGATCTCGCCCGAGGGCCACTGCCCGCTCGACCATGTTCTCCAACTCCCGCACATTCCCCGGATATGAATAGCGGAGCAACAATTCACGCGCCTGCTGGGAAAACCCGCGCAGTTGCTTGTTCAGCTTGAGCGAGCATGTTTCGAGCACATGATCGGCGATCACCAGAATGTCTTCTTGCCGTTGCCTGAGTGGTGGAACGACGATCGGGACGACGTTGAGCCGGTAGAAGAGGTCGTCGCGAAACCGGCCCTGAGCCACCTCTTTGCGTAAGTCTTTCTGTGTGGCGCACACGAGCCGCACATCCGTTTCGATCGGCGCATTGCTCCCGACCCGTTCGAAGGTACGCTCCTGCAGGACGCGCAAGAGTTTCACCTGCACGACAGGCGAGATTTCCCCGATTTCGTCAAGGAACAAGGTCCCTCGATTTGCCATTTCGAAGCGCCCCCGGCGCTGGCGCAGGGCACCCGTAAATGCGCCTTTCTCGTGGCCGAAGAGTTCCGCTTCCAGCAGTGTCTCCGGCAACGCGGCGCAGCTGACCTTGATCAGCGGATACCCTTTCCGCGAGCTGTTCTGATGCAGCGCATTAGCGACCAGTTCCTTGCCTGTTCCGCTCTCCCCGACGATCAAGACGGTGGAATCGGTCCCAGCCACGAGCTTGATCTTGTCCAGCACGGCGCGCATCTGACTGTTCGCCCCTAAAATGCCGTTGAAGCAGAACTTGTCCTCGAGCTGGTGTTTGAGATCCTGATTCTCCCGACGGAGTGTGATCATGCCGTTGACCCGCTCAACGATCAGCAGCAATTCATCCATCTGGAACGGCTTCGTGATGTAATCAAACGCCCCCAGTTTCATGGCCTCAACAGCGGTTTCTACCGACCCATGTGCGGTAATCACAAGCACCTCGGTCTGGGGCTCCTTGCCTTTGGCCGTCTGGAGCACCGTCAGCCCATCCACGCCCGGTAACCGGAGGTCGGTGATCACCACATCAAAGGTCTTCTCTCGAATCGCTTCGACCCCTTCCGTGCCGGTCGGTACCGCCCGGACATCGCAGTCAATAGCCTCTAATGCGTCCATCATGGAAAGGCGCATCAGAGGCTCATCGTCGACCAGCAGGACGGTCAACCCTTTCATGCTTCCTTCTCCGCAAAGAAACGTTCTCGTGATACCGGCAGGCACAGTGTAAACGTCGTTCCTTTTCCGACTTCGCTCTCGACCAGAATTTTTCCGCCATGACGTTCCACAATGCCGAGATTGACCGAGAGACCCAGCCCCGTCCCCTCCCCTTCCCCTTTGGTCGTGAAGAAGGGATCAAAGACCCGCGGGAGG
>JBKKBQ010000334.1:0-10359 GCA_046714015.1 Nitrospira sp. | reverse complement strand
GTGCCGGGTGGCACGCTACCGGGGGGCACGGTGCCGGGCGGGACCGTACCGAGTGAGAAACTACCCGGCGAAGGACCATGAGGGCGCTGCCGTACCCCGAATGTAATCTCCGCCAATCATTTCGGTAAGAAACACGACACGGGCCTCACTTCTCCTCAGCGCTTCTTGCCAACGAACGGCTCTACGTGATTCATGACTGTTCGTGGTTCTTCGACAAGCTCAGGGTGCCGAACACAGTCGAGGGACGACGTGGAGCCCTGGGGACTGAGCACATGTTCCCTTTCAAGAGAAAGGAATTTCCCGTGGATCACTATATCGCGAATATTGAAGAAGCGACGATCAAGAACGGCAGGTTTCGCAAAGTCTTGTTCACTGCAGAGCACAGCCAATTGGTGGTGATGAGCCTCAAGCCCGGGGAAGATAACGGCACAGAAACACATCGTGGTTGACCAATTCATCCGCGTGGAAGCGTGGCGCGGCACTGCTTATGTGAACGGTGCAGAGTACTCGCTTGAAGACGGCACAGCGGTCGTCATCCCGGCAGGGACCGAACACAATATCAGCAATTCAGGTCATGAGACGTTGAAGCTCTACACGATCTACAGCCCACCGGAACCTAAAGACGGTGTGGTGCATGCCACGAAACGAGATGCGCTGAATGAACGAGAGGATCACTTCCACGGTAAGACTACAGCCATGCTCCAGGAAGCATCCGCGCAGTAATGCCGGCAATGCAGGGATGCCGCCAGTCAGGTCATCTGCTTGTCGCGCCGATCAACGGCCATGCCTAGGGATATCTTGACCCCGACCGCCAACAAGCTGAAGTGCATTGAAAAGCGAACCTCGTTCAGGCGATGATCGGCACATTGCCGATAACAGAAGGAGGAACGATCATGAATTGGGAAGCGCCTTCATGTGTCGAAATAAAAATGGATTCCGAGATCAACTCATATCAAGATGATTTTCGAGACGACCCTGACGTGAAGGAACCATCGACGGAGAAGCCGATCATCACCATTCGTCAAGCATAGCCAAGAATAGCAATAGGCAGGAATGGCAATAGGGTGGACGCGATGCTCCTTCGGGTTTTAGGGTCGGCTGCCGGCGGTGGATTCCCACAGTGGAACTGCGCCTGCGTGAATTGCGACGGCATACGGAATGGACGGATCACCGCCAGCTCTCGGACGCAGGAATCCGTCTGCCTCAGCGCGGACAATGACAACTGGTTTCTTATCAACGCCTCTCCGGACATCCGCGCTCAGATCGAAAGTTTTGCTTCCCTCCATCCTCGTCAATCACGTTCTACGCCGATCCACGCCATTTTTTTGACCAACGGGGATCTGGACCACTGCTTGGGACTCCTCTCGCTCCGGGAGAATCACCGGCTCGTCCTGTATGCGACCGACTCTGTGCGTCGCGGATTCACCGAAGGCAACGTTTTGTATCGGACACTCCAGCGTTTCCCCGAGCAGGTCACGTGGCGGACGTTGAAACTCGATGTTGAGGAACCCGTGTTGCGTTCGGACGGAAGACCGTCTGGGCTGACGGTGACACCCGTGGCCGTTCCGGGCAAGCTCCCAATTCATTTGGAGGGACTTGTCTCATCCGGTGAGGCGGACGTGAATGTGGGACTTCGATTTCGCCAATCGACCGATGGGGGAGTGCTGGCCTATGTTCCCGCCGTCGGCCGGATCACGCCCGGAGTTCTCAACGCGCTCGATGGCGCCGATTGCGTCATGTTCGACGGGACGTTCTGGTCGAGCGATGAACTGTCTGCTCCGCGGTTCCTTGAAAAATCGGCGGAAGATCTCGCGCATTGCCCGGTCGGTGGACCGGAGGGAAGCCTTTCGATACTGTCGAAGATTGCCGCTTTTCGCCGGGTGTTCATCCACATCAACAACACCAATCCGATCTTACGAGAGGATTCTCACGAACGAACGCTTGTTGAAGCGGCAGGATGGGAGGTCGCATGGGATGGAATGGAGATCCGATTGTGATGATGAAGGAGGATCACCATCGGGATCGGCTCTCACAGGATGCCTTTCTCGAATGGCTTAAGCGGGAAGGCTCTCGTCGCTACCATGACCGCCATCCGTTCCATGAACGCATGCACAACGGGAATTTGACGAAGACACAGCTCCAACAGTGGGTCCTGAACCGCTACTACTATCAAACGCGAATTCCCATCAAGGATGCCTTGATCGTGGCGAAATCCGAGGATCCGACGTTTCGACGGATGTGGCTCCGTCGCATCCGGGACCATGACGGCGAACAGGAAGGAGAGGGTGGGATCGCCCTATGGCTTGAATTGGCGCGAGGCGTCGGTCTCGACGCCGACGAAGTGAGGAGTTTCCGATACGTGCTCCCGGGAGTCATGCTCGCGTGCGATGAATATGTTCGGTTCGTCCGCCAGGCGCCGCTTCTCGAGGCCGTGGCCTCCTCGCTCACAGAATTGTTTGCGCCTTCCCTCATGGCGCGGCGCCTCGAAGCGTGGAAACAACATTATCCCTGGGTACGCTCGGAATCCCTGGAGTATTTTCAGTTGCGCATCTCTCGCGCCGCTCTCGACTCGAACCAGGCCGTCGAATTCGTAGTTCAGCACGCGACCACCTATGCCCTTCAAGAAAGATGTGTGAAGGCTTTGGTCAAGAAGGCCGATATCTTGTGGACCATGCTCGATCACCTTTCTATGGCCTATGTCGAAACGGGATCAGAACAAAAGCAGGTTGCTCATGACTCTCACCACAGTCAGACCTCGGCTTAGTCAAAAAGTACGCCTTCGGTTCGATCGGCTCACCGGTCGCCACCTGCTCTTGTACCCAGAAACGGGACTCGAACTGAACAATACGGCCACGGCAATTGCGCGTCTATGCACGGGTGAATGGACGATCGATGACATGGTGAATCATCTCACCCGAGCCTATGATGACGTGTCTCCTCACGAGATCAGGCGAGAGGTGTGCGGGTTTCTGGATGTCCTCGCCGATCGCGGCTTGCTTCTTACGAATCATGAGTAATGCGTATCGTCCCTATACATTGATTGCCGAACTCACCTATCGGTGTCCGCTTCGCTGCCCCTACTGTTCGAATCCGTTGGACCTTGCCGAGCATGGGAACGAAATCGACACCGACACATGGCTTCGGGTCTTTCATGAAGCCGAGGAACTTGGCGTGGTTCAACTCAACCTCACGGGAGGCGAGCCGTTGTTGAGGGATGATCTGGAATTGCTCATCGAGGGGGCCGGCAAGCTTGGACTGTATACGAACCTCATCACGAGCGGAATCACTCTCACGTTGGAGCGGCTCTCTCGCCTTCTCGCGCTGGGGCTGGCTAGCGTGCAAATATCTATCCAAAGCACCAGATCGTCCGTGTCGGACCGAATCGCCGGGGCGCCATCGTTCAAGCGCAAGCTCGACGCCATGCGGTGGGTCACATCGCTCGGACTTCCATTGACAATGAATGTCGTGCTCCATCGTGAGAATATTTCTGAAATCGAAGAGATCATCGCTCTGGCTGAGCGTGTGTCCGTCGATCGGCTCGAATTGGCGAATACGCAGTATCTTGGATGGGCATTGAAGAACCGCGCCGCGCTCCTTCCCAGTCGCGAGCAAATCGAGCTGGCGCGAAGCGTTGCGGCTGAAGCCAAAGCGCGCCTTCGTGGAAGAATGGAGGTGCTCTTCGTCACGCCCGCCTATTACAGTCAGTACCCCAAACCCTGCATGGAAGGGTGGGGGCGCCGGTTCATCGTGATCAATCCGGAAGGGCTTGCCTTGCCCTGCCATCTGGCGCATACGATACCAGGATTGCGTTTCGAGCCTGTCACGCAGCGCCGGCTCGCGGATATCTGGCATCATTCAGCGGGATTCAACCGATTCCGTGGCGACGATTGGCTGCCCGACCCTTGTAGGACCTGTGAGCGCCGCGCTCTAGACTTCGGAGGCTGTCGCTGTCAAGCTTTCCATGTCATGGGTGATGCCGGCATGACCGACCCCGCCTGCTCGCTCGCTCCCGGCCATGGCTACATTGAGGAGGCAAGAGATCAGGCCGGTCGCACGACCGGAATCCCTGTCCTGTTCGAGTATCGGACCGGTCGAGGGTTTAGTTCACGATGACACGACGCATGAATGCCAATCTGACTATTTTGCTCGTGCTCGCCGTGTCTATCGGCGTATTCGCTTTTGCAAAAGATCGCTCGCTGCCGCTGCAAGGACTCTATGCGAGCGGCCGGCTGTTCGAAAGCGTCTGGATCGAATTGCTGTTGGGCTTCGTTATTGCTGGGTTTGTCGATGTGCTTATTCCCCCGGCTCAGATCACCGCCTGGCTGGGAACCGAGTCCTCGACACGCGGGATTCTTGTGGCGTGGATGGCCGGCTTAGTGATTCCCGGAGGGCCCTATCTGTTGTTCCCCCTGGCAGCGGGTCTCTGGAAAACCGGAGTGTCTCCCGGCGCCTTGATCGCTCTCATTACCGCCAAAACCTTGGTCAGCCCCATTAGAATCCTGACCTATGAAGCTCCTCTGCTCGGATGGCGGTTGACCATTGCTCGGTGTGTGCCTGCGCTCTTGGTTCCTCCGATTATGGGGATACTGGGACAGTGGATCTTCAATCTATGCGTGAGGAAGTCATCATGAGCACGAACCGCGTGAGGAAAAGCGAAGCGATGAGTCGTGTTGTCGGGGTGGTCTGTGCTTCGCTGATGCTGTTGTTCGTCGAATGCCGGCTCGATACCGGTTCTCTCCCTCTCGATACGATCAAGCTTCCTCCTGGTTTTTCCATTTCGCTTTATGCGGACAATGTTCCGAACGCGCGGGGTATGACCCTCGGCCCAAACGGCACACTCTTTGTCGGCGCGAAGGACAAAGGGGGCGAGGTCTATGCCGTGGTAGATAAGAACGGCGATCAGCGCGCCGATGAAGTGTATACGATCGCCCGCGGGCTGCGCATGCCGGCAGGCGTGGCCTATCGAGACGGCTCGCTGTATGTGTCCGGCGTCGATCGCATTTTGCGGTTCGATGAAATCGACAAGAAGCTGAAAAATCCGCCTTCACCGGTGGTCATTACGGACCGCTTCCCCAAAGAGACCAGTCACGGGTGGAAGTTTATCGCCTTCGGTCCCGATGGGAAACTCTATGTTCCGGTGGGAGCGCCCTGCAATATCTGTGAACCCGACCCCGATCGCTTTGCTCTCATCGGCCGCCTCAATCCGGATGGGAGCGGATACGAGATCGTCGCGCGTGGGGTCCGAAACTCAGTCGGCTTCGATTGGGACCCGATCACTCATGACTTGTGGTTCACCGACAACGGTCGGGATGAGCTCGGTGACAATCAACCTCCGGACGAACTCAACCATGTGGCGAAGCCCGGGCAGCACTTTGGCTATCCCTATTGCCATGGGAGTACGATCCCGGATCCTGAGTATGGCCGCAACCGTGCTTGCCGAGAATTCACGGCGCCTGCCGCCGAACTCGGTCCTCACGTCGCCTCACTGGGCATGCGTTTTTACACCGGCGCGATGTTCCCGAAGGAATATCGGAATCAAATTTTTATCGCCGAACATGGGTCTTGGAATCGGAGCGAGAAGATCGGATATCGGATCACGCTTGTGTCACGAGATGAGCAAGGGCGAACGCGATATTCGGTCTTTGCAGAAGGATGGCTTCAAGGCCAAAAGGCTTGGGGTCGCCCTGTCGACGTCCTCGTCATGCCGGATGGCGCCCTGCTGGTCTCCGACGACACGGCCGGCGTGATCTATCGAATCACCTATAGAGAACCATAGCTCACGGCATTCATGAGCGCTTCTCCTGTAACCGCCGATACGCCGCTGTCCGTCGTTCGTCTCTTACAGCATAGTCATCGGTCATTCCTCAGTGGTCATAGGCTCACACCAGTGACGGATGACTATTGACTAATGACTGTTGCTTCACGCTTCACGGACCACGAGCGTCGGTATGGGGCCGCCGCTTCCTCGGCGGATCGCAGATCGGTGTCGGGTCTTTTTTGGGTCGTTGGGGCGGTTCTTTGACAGGCGGTTTCTCGGGGGCCGGAGGCTCTTCCTGAGGCGGCTTCTTGGGAGTCGGCGGCTCTCGAATTGGTCGCTGGTTCATAGGATCGTGGCATTCATGATTGATGCCGGATGGCATGACCTAGCCAACACGTTCCTCGCGGTGTCTCTCGGATTTCTAATGTTTATGCTTGACAATGAATGGCGCGGCAGGCCACTGTGATTGGCCACCGTTTCCTATAGCCACCGTAGAGAACGAATATGGAAACGCCCCAATCGAGAGAGATAAGGCAATTGCTCGCTCAAGTCGCGGCGATTCAGAGCGCCTGTGACCTAGATTTGCTGGTCTTTCTTTATCGACATCCGCGCACCTTGTTGACCAGCGAACAACTGGCCGTTTTTGTGGGCTATTCCCTGAAGGATATCGCCAACGCGCTCGATATCTTTATTCAAGCCGGGCTTCTCGGACGAACGGCGCAGATGTCGGGGCACGCCGCGCGAATGTTTCTCCTCCAGCTCGATGGCCCGCAGGGGAGAGGAGTGAAAACGCTCCTGGAATTAGCATTGAGGCGACAAGGACGGCAAGGTATTTTAGAGGCGATGGACGGAAGCACATCCGGTCAGAATCAGCCTAGCGACGCGCCTTCACTGAAGTTGGTGAAAAGGGCGTAACGATATAAGAGTGAGGACGTATGCCCGAATCGGATCTCGTACAGACCGGCATTGCAGGCTTCGATGACATCTTATCCGGCGGCATTCCCCGAGGCAATGTGATCCTTGTGGAAGGGGCGATCGGTTGTGGCAAGACCACGATGGGGGTGGAGTTCATTTACCGCGGAGCCAGCCAATTCGACGAACCGGGCATCATCGTCTTGTTTGAAGCCTCGCCTGACAAGATCGTTCGGGACGCGCGGGGCTTCGGCTGGGATCTTCGAGAACTGGAACGGACAGAGCGGTTGAGAATCGTGTTCACGACCCGCGACGTGTTGCGGCAAGAGCTGCAACAAGCGGACAGCGTGTTGCTCGAAGAGGCCGCCAAGATCGGCGCGAGGCGCATCTTTGTCGATGGCATCGCACGGCTGATGGGCGGCAACGGCATCCCTGAGACGCGTTCAGGTTTTCATGTGTTCACCGAGGGGTTACAGCGCGAGAACCTCACTGCGTTTCTGGCCATCGAGGCGTCTTCATACTCGATGGGCCAAAACGGGTCGCTGCCCGAGGAATCGATTGCCGATACGGTCATTCGGCTCAGGATGGAGGAGAACCAGCGTGCTGTCTCACGATCGCTGGAGATCGTGAAATCGCGCGGCCAGTCCTACCAGATGGGAAGCCATACGTTTCGCATCATCGATGGCCAGGGGCTCCAAGTCTATCGCCGCGTCCAGGCGCCGCGGAGCACGCAGCGTGACCGTGCCGCGGCCTACGACCCGACCACGCGCATTTCTACAGGAATCCCGGGCCTCGACGAGCTGACGAATGGCGGATATTTCGTGGGCAGCACCACGGTCATAGCGGGGATTTCCGGCGTGGGCAAGAGCGTGATGGGACTCCAGTATATCGCGGAGGGCGCGCGACGCGGCGAACGCAGCCTGATGCTCAGCCTGGACGAGCAGGTGGAACAAATCATTCGTAATGCTTCCAGCGTGGGCATCGATCTACGCCGAGAGATAGACAGGGGCATGATTCGAATCGAATACGACCCCCCGCAGGAAATAGAGGTGGATGTGCATTTCCACCACATCGAACGATTGGTGGAAGAGTTCAAGCCCAAGCGGGTGCTGATCGACAGCCTGTCCACCTATGGATCAAGTCTGGGCTCGGAGGGGAGAATCTTTCGAGATTTTTTCCACGGCCTGGTGGCGCTCATGAAGGAGCATCAGATCGCGGCAGTCTATAACCATGAGAACCCGGAGATGCTCGGGATGACGTCGATGATGGGCGGCTTCCCACTCAGTTCCTTGGTGGACAATATCTTTCTCATGAACTGGATCGAGTTGAACGACACGTTTCGCCTGGGCTTGACGATTGCCAAGATGCGTGCCAATGCCATCAGCCGGTCGACGCACGAAGTCGAGATTCAGAACGGCCGGGGCATGCAGGTAATGCAGCGAGAACTGCGCGTGCCGACGGAGCGGCATCCCTTCTCGGCCTACGCCGGGCTCGTGTCGAGAGCACCCGAGCGGCGGCCCCTCAGCAAGCGAACCGAGACGAAGGAGACCTCTCGTGACCCATCCGGTTCATGACGCACTCTTTGTACCTGCGCTTTGGGACGCCGCGCTGGAAAAGTATGCCCACGTCACCAACCTGACCGTTCAGGTGTACGACGTTGAAGAACGCTTGGTCCTTGGCCCCATCCACCAGACACCTTTGTTTCAAATATTCGATGAAAAAAAATACGATCCCGGTATTTTTTCGCTATGTGCGCGCCGTTGCCTCGCGCAGACCGACGCCAGACCCGCCGTGGCCGTGTCTCAGGCCTATGGCTTGGCCGCAGTCGGCACGTCCCTGATGCGCGACGGCAAGATCGTGGGCGCGGCGGTGGGCGGATATGTCTTGGAAGATTTCATTCAATCGCTGGATATTCAGAGCTTGGCACGCCATGCCGGCGTTGTCTTTTCTAAGCTGTGGGATGTTGTGCGCCCACAGTCCCCGGTCCCCCAACGGCGGTTACTGGTATACGGTGAGCTCCTGCAAGTCCTCGGCGACGTCCTGCTCCGGGAGAATCATCGCGCGCGTCAATACGAGCAGGCTGCCGCTATCATAGAATCCTCCGATGACGCCATCATGAGCAAGAACCTTGACGGTATCATCACCAGTTGGAATCGAGGGGCTGAGCGGTTGTTCGGCTACCGTGCCGCAGAGGCGATCGGCCGTCCGATCACGATGCTGATGCCGACCGAACGGTTCGATGAAGAACCCCGCATTCTGGCGCGCATCCGTCAGGGAGAGTCGATTGAACATTATGAAACCGTCCGTCGACGCCGGGATGGCCCCTTGTTCGATGTCTCGCTCACAGTGTCTCCGCTGACCGATGCGCAAGGCCGGATCGCCGGCGCTTCCGAGGTTGCACGCGACATCACGGAGCGCAAGCGGACTGAATCGGCCTTGCACCGGTGGAACGACGAATTAGAAGCGCGTGTCAGCGAACGCACGGAGGAATTGCTGGCGTTGCAAGATCGCTTGCGAGGGTTGGCCACGGAGCTGAATCTGGCCGAGCAACAGGAACGGAAGCGTATCGCCGTGGAGCTGCACGATCATCTTCAACAACTCTTGGTGCTGGGCAAGCTGAAACTCGGGTTAGGAAAGCGGCTGGCGACGTCTTTGCCTCCTTGCGCCGATATTATCAAGGAAGTGGATGAGTTGTTGTCGGATGCGCTGAGCTACACACGTACATTGGTGGCGGAATTGAGTCCGACGATATTGCGAGAGCACGGCTTAGCGGCGGGATTGAAATGGCTCGGTGAGTACATGAAAAGGTACAACCTTGACGTCACGGTCACGGTGCCCGAGAAAGAGCCGACATTGGCGGAGGACCAAGTTGTCCTATTGTTCCAATCGGTTCGGGAATTGCTGATCAATGCATCCAAGTATGCCGGGTTAGGACAAGCGGCAGTCACGCTGGAACAGCGTGATGGTCGGTTGCTCATAGAAGTGAACGACAAGGGGGCGGGCTTCGATCTTGCTGCTGTGATGTCTGGCGGATCGTCCTCCAAGTTCGGGCTGTTCAGCATCCGAGAGCGCATGAAATCGTTGGGTGGATCGTTTGATCTCCAATCGATCCCGGGACAAGGGACCACCGTGCTCCTATCGTTACCACTCGCCGATCCCAGTCCGAGCCCGGTGCGCGATAAAGTTTCCCACGCATCCGGACATGAAAAAGAGCGAAGTCAGGAAGTAACATCGGGACGTGGAATGCCAAAGCCCGATGTCGTGCAGGTGCTCTTGGTGGACGATCATAGGATGCTCCGCCAGGGGCTTCGTACGATGCTCGAGGGGTATCAGGATGTTGAAATCGTCGGCGAGGCCGGGGATGGCCACGACGCGACGCTGGCCGCCGATCGGTTCAGGCCCCGCGTTGTCGTGATGGATATCAACATGCCGAAGATGAACGGCATCGATGCCACGGCGCAGATTAAGGCTCGCCATCCTAAGATGATCGTCATCGGCCTGTCGGTGAACGTCGACGATGAAAACCGCGAGGCAATGATGGAGGCCGGCGCCGACGTCTTACTGTCCAAAGAAGCAGCCATTGATCAGCTGCATCAAACGATTTACACCGCTGCCCACGCAACCACTCCATGCACATAATGCGGTATTCTGTTTGCGCTCACACTCGATAGCGCAAGAAGAGATGGCCG
>JBKKBQ010000333.1:0-7657 GCA_046714015.1 Nitrospira sp. | reverse complement strand
GCGCTCGAAGGCGAGTTCCTTCGAACGGCGAAGATCGTGAACCGCATGGTGAGCCAGCTCGGCTCGTTCGCATCCGAGGTGACCCGCGTCGCGCGCGAAGTCGGCACCGAAGGGAAGCTTGGCGGACAGGCGCGCGTCGTCGGCGTCGCCGGCACCTGGAAGGACTTGACCGACAGCGTGAACTCCATGGCCAGCAACCTGACCGGCCAAGTGCGGAACATCGCCGACGTCACCTTTGCCGTGGCCAGCGGCGATTTGTCGAAAAAGATCACCGCCGATGTGCGGGGAGAGATCCTACAGTTGAAAGAAGCCATCAACACGATGGTGGATCAGTTGCGGAGCTTCGGAGCAGAAGTGACTCGTGTGGCGCGGGAAGTCGGGACGGAGGGCAAGCTGGGCGGACAGGCGGTCGTGCCGGGTGTCGCGGGCACCTGGAAGGACTTGACCGACAACGTCAATGCGATGGCCAGTAACTTGACCGTGCAACTGCGGGACGTGTCCAAAGTCGCGACGGCGATCGCAACCGGCGATTTGACCCGCAAGGTGACGGTCGACGTGCGAGGGGAGATTTTACAGATCAAAGACGTCATTAATCTCATGGTCGATCAACTGGGAGGATTCGCGTCCGAAGTCACCCGTGTGGCGCGAGAAGTTGGAACGGAAGGCAAGTTGGGCGGGCAGGCAGCTGTGCCCGGCGTGGCGGGAACTTTGAAAGACCTCACGGAGAGCGTCAACCTTCTCGCCGCCAATCTGACGAACCAGGTCCGCGCCATTGCCGAAGTCGCGACCTCCGTGACGCAGGGAGACTTGACCCGCTCCATCCAAGTGCAGGCCCGAGGAGAAGTGGCCGAGTTGAAGGACAATATCAACGCGATGATTCGCACGCTTCGAGCCACCACCGATCAGAATACGGAGCAGGATTGGCTGAAGACAAATTTGGCCAAGTTCACCCGCATGATGCAAGGCCAGCGGGATCTGGTGACGGTGGGACAGATGTTGTTGTCGGAGTTGACTCAACTCGTGAACGCCCAATACGGTGTCGTGTATCAAATGGAAACGATGAACGGCGCGTCGACGCTCAAGCCGTTGGCGAGTTACGCCGCCGATCAACCGTTGAACCAGGTGTGTGACATTTCTCTCGGGAACGGGCTGGTAGGCCAGTGCGCCTTGGAGAAACGCCGGCTACTGCTGACGGACATTCCCCCCGACTACGTGACCATCCGATCCGGTTTGGGACAGACGACACCGAGGATGCTGGTTGTGTTGCCCGTCTTGTTCGAAGGACAGACTAAGGCGGTCATTGAATTGGCGTCACTGACGGAATTTACGCCGGCGCATCTGGCGCTGATCGGGCAATTGACGGAAACCATCGGAGTGGTCGTGAATACGATCGAGGCCACGATGAGAACCGAGGGATTGTTGCAGCAATCCCAAAAATTGGCCGGCGAGCTGCAAACCCAGCAGGGGGAGCTCCAGCAAACCAACGAAGAATTGGCCAACAAAGCGCAACAATTGGCGGAGCAGAATGCCGAAGTGGAACGCAAGAATCGCGAGATCGAGCAGGCCAGGTTTGCGGTCGAAGAAAAAGCCGGTGAGCTCGCCCTCGCCTCGAAGTATAAGTCGGAGTTTCTCGCCAACATGTCGCATGAGCTGAGAACGCCCCTCAACAGCATCCTCATTCTTGCGCAGCAGCTCGGCGACAATCCTGAACGCAATCTCACGTCGAAGCAGGTGGAATTTTCGAAGAACATTCATGCCGCCGGCGCGGATCTACTCAATTTGATCAGCGACATACTCGATCTTTCCAAGATCGAATCGGGGACCGTCACGGTGGAACCGGAAGAGGTGCCGTTCCTGAGAGTGCGCGAAGCAGCGGAGCGCAGCTTCCGGCACGTGGCCGAGTCCCGGCATTTGGCGTTCAACGTGGAGATGGATACGACGCTTCCGCGGAGCATGGTCACCGATTTCAAACGCTTACAACAGGTCTTGAAGAATCTGTTGTCCAACGCCTTCAAGTTTACGTCCCAGGGACATGTGACCATCCGAATCAGACGAGCGATGACGGGCTGGACTCTGGATCATCCCATTCTCGCGAGCGTGCCCTCCGTGGTCGCGTTTGAGGTGCAGGACACCGGCATCGGCATCCCGCAAGAAAAACAAAAGATCATTTTTGAGGCATTTCAACAAGCCGAAGCCGGCACCAGCCGCCGGTATGGCGGCACCGGTCTTGGCCTGGCCATCAGCCGAGAATTGGCTATGCTCCTCGGGGGCGAAATTCGGCTCAACAGCGTGCCGACCGAAGGCAGCACGTTCACGCTGTATCTGCCTGAAGCGTACATGGGGGACGCGATCGGTTCCGGTCAAAGGGCTTCTCGAGCGAGCCAGCGAGCGTCCTCGCTGGTTCAGGAAGTACTGGTCCAACAGGCGGAGCGATTCGACGACATACCCGACGACCGCGAAACGTTGCTTCCCGGCGAGCCGACCATCTTGATCGTGGAGGACGATCCCCACTTCGCGAGAGTGCTGCTGGGCAGGGCCCGCGAGAAAGGCTTCAAGGGAGTCGTGACCGCGCATGGGCGTTTGGCGCTTTCGTTGGCCCGTCAGTACAACCCGGTGGCCATTACGCTCGATATCTTTCTTCCCGACATGTTGGGTTGGACGGTGTTAAGCCATCTCAAACAGGATCCGGAGACACGTCACATCCCGGTTCAGATCCTGACCGTCGAAGAGGAACGGATTCACGGCTTAGGCCACGGCGCCTATGGCTATATTTTGAAACCCTCGACGACGCAAGAATTGGCAGGCGCCTTCGATCGATTGGTGGCGGTTACGCAGCCGCGTCGCAAACGCTTGTTGCTCGTGGAGGACAACGAGATCGAACGCCAAAGTTTGGCGCTGCTCCTCGGACATGACAATGTGGATATTGAGACGGCCGCAGACGGCGCTCAGGCTTGGCAGGCGCTGATGAGCCAAACGTTTGACACCGTGGTGCTCGATTTGCGCCTGCCGGACATGTCGGGATTCGATATCCTGGAGCGCATCCGCCAGGAGCCTTCGCTCCGGGATGTGCCGGTCATTGTGTTTACCGGAAAGGAATTGACCGACGAGGAGGAACAGCGGCTTCGGGACTTGTCCCAAAGCATCGTGCTCAAAGGTGTGCAGTCGCCGGAACGGTTGCTGGAGGAAGTGACGCTGTTCCTCCATCTCCTCACGTCGCAATTGCCGCCGGAGAAACAAGCGATGCTCCAACAGGTTCGGCAAAGCGACGACTCGCTCATCGCGAAGAAAATCTTGGTCGTGGACGACGATGTCCGCAACATCTTCGCGCTGACGAGCCTGCTCGAATTGCACGGGATGACCGTGGCCAGCTGTGAAACGGGCCGGGAAGCCATCGAACGGGTCGAATCGGATGGGGACCTCGATATGGTGCTCATGGATATCATGATGCCGGAAATGGACGGCTATGAGACGATGCGTACGATTCGCGCCAATCCCGCGCATCGATTGCTGCCGATCTTGGCGTTGACGGCCAAGGCCATGAAGGGAGATCGGGAACGGTGCCTGCAGGCCGGCGCGTCCGATTACATCGCCAAACCCGTCAATACGGAAGAGCTCCTCTCCCTCATGCGTATCTGGCTCTTCGGCAAGAAGAAAGTGAGGCGCTGACAATCATGGCTGAGACGTCGGTGGACGTGTCCGGAAAAATGCCCGGATGGTCCGCGGATATGGCGGACAACGCTGCGCTGGCCGAGATACCCGCGCATATTCTGCTGGTCGATGACGACCAGAATTTTCTCGGCGCCATGGCGTCTCTCCTTGAGGGCCCCCGTCGCACAGTCCTGACGGCCGACACGGGCCAGAGCGCGTTGCGGTATCTGCTGCGGCACGATTGCGCGGTCATCGTGCTCGATGTTCGGATGCCGCAGATGGACGGGTTTGAGTTGGCGAAATTGATCCGCCAACGGGACCGTTCTCGCTTCACGCCCATTATTTTCCTCTCCGGCGTCGATACCATGGAGGCCGATGTCGTGCGAGGGATCTCGAGCGGGGCTGTGGACTACTTGGTCAAGCCGGTCCCGTCCGACATTCTTCGACACAAAGTGGATGTGTTCGTGGAGTTGTTTCAGCTGCGGGAATGGGCCAACAAACAGACGAGGAAGCAGAGCGAGGAGCGATTTCGTCTCTTGGTCGAGGGCATCGAAGATTACGCGATCGTTCTGCTGGACCTCGACGGCAAGGTCGCCACCTGGAATAGAGGGGGAGAGCGCTTGACGGGCTATGCCAGCGAAGAGATTCTCGGCCAACCCTACGCCTGCTTTTATCCGCCCGAAGAAGTCGCCTTGCCCGATGACGACTTAAAACAGGCGATCGAAGTGGCCACGGGACAAGCGGTACGAGCCGATATCGATCGCCAGCTGGTCAAGAAAGATGGTTCGCGATTTATCGCGACTGTCATGGTCACTGCCCTCCGGGATGAAAGAAAGGCGTTGCAAGCCTATGCGGTCGTCATCCGTAATGTGACGGAGCGAAAGCAGGCCGAAGCAGGATTGGCCAGGCTGGCGGCCATCGTCCAATCGTCCGATGACGCGATCATATCAAAGGATCCAGACGGCGTCATCACGAGTTGGAATGAGGGGGCTCAACGCCTCTTCGGGTACAGGGCCGACGAAGTGATCGGCCTGCCGATCGCCATCCTGATTCCATCCGGGCGCCAGGTCGAAGAACGAGGGATTCTAGCCCGTGTCCTGAGCGGTGAATCGACCACACATTATGAGACGGTGCGCCGCCGGAAAGACGGAAGTCTTGTAGACGTGTTCTTGACCGTCTCGCCTATTCGCGACGCTCGGGGGCGCATCATCGGCGCCTCGAAGATCGCACGTGATATCACCGAATGGAAACAGGCCGAGGAAGAAGTGCGGCAAAGCGAGCAGCGATTGCGCCTGGCCACGGAGGTGGCGGCGATCGGGATCTGGGAATGGAATGTCGTCACGAATGAGATCTGCTGGGATGCACAGATGTTCGAGATCTACGGCGTGACACCCACTGACGACGACATAGTGAGCTACCAGGCGTGGAGCGAGGCCGTGTTACCGGAAGATCTGCCGGAACAGGAACGCATATTGTGGGACACCGTGCGGCGCAAGGGACGGAGCAGCCGGACATTTCGGATCAAGCGGAAGCACGACGGCGCGTGCCGCTATATCGAGGCGGTGGAAACCGTCCGCACCAATGAGCGGGGCGAGACGGAATGGGTGGTCGGGACCAATCTCGATGTGACGGAGCGGAGGTTGTCCGAAGAGGCCCTACGCGAGGCGCAGGAGCAATTGCAGCGCTGGAACGTGGAGCTCGAACAGGCGGTGCACGTGAAGACGGCCGAGCTGCGCCAGTCGCAAGAGCGTCTCCGCGCCATGGCGACTGATTTGAATCTGGCTGAACAGCGCGAACGCAAGCGGCTCGCCACCGAACTGCACGATCACCTGCAACAGATGCTCGTTTTCGGGAAGATCAAGCTCGGCCAAGGCCAACGGCAGGCGAAAGCGGGACCCGAGGCGGCCAAGCTGATGAAGGAAACAGATGACGTGTTGTCCGACGCCTTGAAATATACCCGCACGCTGGTGGCCGAGTTGAGTCCGATCGTGTTGCGCGACCACGGGTTGGCCGCCGGGCTCAAGTGGCTGGGCGAGTACATGCACAAACACCAGCTCGCTGTAACGGTCATCGTTCCCGAGGATGCCCTCACTCTGCCGGAAGATCAGGCGGTCCTTCTGTTTCAATCCGTGCGAGAACTGTTGATCAACTCCGCCAAACATGCGGGGACCGGGCAGGCTACTGTTGCGCTGGAACAGCGCGACGGCCTGGTGAGAATCGAAGTGCGCGATGAAGGCACAGGCTTTGATCTTGCTGCTGCTGCTGCTGCTGCTGCTGCGGGAACTCCTGGTGGCGAGATTTCTTCCAAGTATGGTCTGTTCAGCATTCAGGAACGTATGAAGGCGCTGGGCGGCTCGTTTGATATTGAGTCGGCTCCTGGAAAAGGTACGACGGCGACGCTGATGTTGCCGCTCGGCGGCGGAGCCGCCGCCAGGACTGAGGAGTTAGGACTGAGGACTGAGTTGTCCGATGGCTCAGCACTCAAAGCTCAGCACTCAGCACTTCCGGGCCGCTCAGCACTCCAACAACACACGAACCGAGTTCGTGTGTTGTTGGTGGATGACCATGCCATGGTGCGGCAAGGACTTCGGTCCCTGTTGGATGCGTACAATGATATTCAGGTGGTCGGGGAGGCGCAGGACGGCGCGGAAGCCGTGAGGCTGGTTGGGAAACTGCAGCCTCAGGTAGTCGTAATGGATATCAACATGCCGAAGATGAACGGCATCGAGGCCACAATGCGTATCAAGACCCAGTGGCCCGAGACCATCGTGGTCGGGATTTCGGTTAACACGGGAGACGCCAACGGCGAAGCGATGACGCAAGCCGGGGCGGCGGTGCTGCTGACCAAAGAAGCGGCAGTCGATGAGCTCTACCGGACGATCCAGGACGTGCTGAAAACAAATGTGGGACGGTGATGAATGGAAGTGGGGCTCGGCGCATCTGGCACGTTCAATCCCTCCGAGAACAGCAAAACTACCCGTCGAGTGATGAAGGCAAAGGTTTCGATGTTGCTGCGATTGCATCTGCGGGAATACCTAGTAGCGGGATTTCCTCCAGTCTGATTTAAATAGTCTCCAGGAGCGCATGCGGGCACTGGCTGAGATCTTCATCCTCCGATCAGCTTTGGAAGAGGAAGTTACTGCGACTACGATCTTGTCTTTGGCAAGCAGTGGAGAGAACCACGCCGAGAACCATGCATTGAATTCTGAGTACTCCGGAATGTCCGTCGTCGGCCGACAGCGCTAAGAAGCCGGTGTCTTCCAAAGGAACGGACCATGGTGAATGTATTGCTTGTGGATGATCATGCGATGGTACGGCGAGGACTTCGTTCTGTGCTGGATGCTTATGACGATCTCCACGTTGTTGCGGAAGCCCGGGATGGTGCGGAGGCGGTGGCGCTGGTCGAGGATCTTCGTCCCTGCGTGGTGGTGATGGATATCAACATGCCGGTAATGAACGGGATCGATGCCACGACACACATCAAGACCCACTGGCCGGAGACGACGGTGATCGGGATCTCGGTCAACAGCGGAGAGGGCTACAGCAACGCGATGAAGCGAGCCGGAGCCGCCACTGTGCTTCCAAAAGATACGGCAGTCGAACGGCTGCACGATGCGATTATTAAAGAGGTCGGCGGATCTGCCGACAAGGCCGCCCCACCTTACTGACCGATCAATCTGCGACTGAGCCGTGTTGACCGACAGAACGCCCCTCTTGCAGAAGGTTGTACAAACGATCAAGCTTTGGATGGTGGAGTTTTACGGACGGACCGGACGGCTGAACAGGAGGCACAGTCACTGAAGAGGGTTGTGCACTAGTAGGGGTGGATCTGCGTCGGGCGAAGTATTCGACTGGAGGCGGCTCCTCAGTTTGCTTGCGCGGTGACGTATGCGTGTGATCAGGCCCTGATCAGCCTGAACCTGATCGGAAAACTGCCCCAACGCCTGTTCCCACAGGGCCAATGCCTCGGTCGATTCCCCCCGTCGCTCCAATTCAATGCCCAGTTGGT
>JBKKBQ010000332.1:0-3715 GCA_046714015.1 Nitrospira sp. | reverse complement strand
GGCTGGGACCATTGTCCAAGGGGCTCAAGCCTGTCTCGATCACGGCGCGCGGGACGTGATCACGGCCTGCACGCATGCCGTGCTGTCGGGGCCGGCTTTGGAACGGTTACAGGCGTCGGGTCTCTCCCAAGTGGTGGTGACCAACACGATTCCGCTGCGAGGGAAAGAGTTGGCCTGTCCGAAGTTGCATCAATTGTCGGTGGCGCCTCTGCTGGGCGAAGCCATCAGACGGATCCATGAAGACGAATCGGTGAGTTCACTATTCGCCTAGGCTGTTATCGCCTGAGCGCCGCATAAGAAGCAGAGGAGACGGAGGAGATCATGAAATTCGATTTGACAGTGACTGTACGAGAGCAAGCGGGAAAAGGAGCCGCCCGGTCTATGCGGCGGGCGGGAAAGATCCCCGCGGTGCTCTACGGCCAAGGGGAATGTCTCTTGCTGACCGTCAATCCAGAGGGATTAACCAAAATCCTTAAGTCTCACGCGGGCAGCACCGCGTTGATTTCGCTCACGGTGGACGGCGCAAAGTCCAAGGCGAGTCGCACGGCTCTCTTGCGCGACTATCAAGTCGACCCGGTGACCGGGGCCGTCCTGCACGCGGACCTCTTTGAGATTTCCATGAGCAAGCCGATTCGGGTAAAGGTGCCGATCAAGGTGATTGGTGGTATTCCAGCCGGTGTGAAGGAAGGTGGTGTGCTGCACCACAATATGCGCGATGTGCACGTTGAATGTCTTCCCGCCGCGCTGCCTGATCACATCGAAGTCGATGCCTCGGCGTTAACCATCGGCAGCGGTATCCATGTGAAAGAAATCGGAGGACGCGAGGGTGTCCGTTTCTTGGACGATCCGGAGCAGATGGTTGTCAGCGTCGCCGCGCCGATGTCGGATGCCAAACTCGAGGCCTTGCTCACCAGCGGTGCTGGAGCGGCAGGGGAACCGGAAGTGCTTGCGAAAGGCAAGGAAGCTGGGGCTGAAGGGACTCCGGGTGCGGAACCGGCCAAAGCCGGTGCCGCCGCGCCTGCTGGAGAAGCAAAAGCGGGCGAGAAAAAGGACGCGGCCGCAGCTCCGAAGGCTGAGAAGAAAGAAGCCGAAAAGAAGAAGTAACGTTGCGCTTGCTCGTTGGCCTGGGCAATCCCGGCAAAGCCTACGCCCAAACTCGCCACAATGTCGGTATGTGGGTCATCGAGCGGGCCGCCGCTCGATGGTCGATCCGACTCTCACCGCGCGGTACCGCGCAGCGGGGCTCTGGGCGACTCGGAGGGGAGTTGGTCGAGCTGGCCGGTCTGCTCGACTGGATGAATGTGACCGGCCCTCCGTTGAAAGGTCTCCTCCGCGAATTCGAGCTCACCCCTAACGAACTCATTGTGATACACGACGATCTGGATTTAGAGCCAGGGCGGTTGCGGGTTAAGCCGGCCGGTGGTCATGGTGGGCATAACGGGATCCGATCGATTATCGAGGCGCTCGGAACTCCGCAGTTCGTGAGATTGAAGATTGGGATCGGACGCCCTGGTCCGGAGCAAGATTCCGCCGACTATGTTTTAGAGCCGGTGACGAGGGGTGAGATGGCGGTCTTTGAACCCTGCCTGGAACGGGCAGTGGATGCACTGGAATGTGTGATCCACCGAGGACCGGACGTGGCGATGAACCAGTTTCATGTCAGAGAGAAGGTTGTTGACGAAGGAGAGGGTGGGAACTAATGGGTCTTTGTTGCGGAATGATCGGGCTACCGAACGTCGGCAAGACGACGGTCTTCAATGCGCTGACCGGTGGCGGGGCACTGGCAGCGAACTATCCATTCGCAACCGTGGATCCGAACACCGGCATCGCCCTGGTCCCGGACCCGCGCCTCATCAAACTGACCGAGATCTTCACGTCGAAGAAAACCACGTACAGCACATTGGAAGTGCGCGACATTGCCGGACTTGTCGAAGGGGCCAGCAAAGGCGAAGGCCTCGGCAATCAATTTCTTGGCCATATCCGAGAAGTGGATGCACTCCTTCACGTGGTCCGCTGTTTTCAGGGCACCGATGTCGTGCATGTCAGCGGTGGGATTGATCCCCTCCGTGACATCGGCGTCATCGAAACCGAACTCATGTTGTCCGATCTCGAGACGCTCGAACGGCGAAAGCAAAAGACTGAAAAGAAAGTCAGGGCCGGTGATAAAAAAGCTGCATTTGAAGTGGAGTTTCTCGCCAAGCTCATCGGATTGCTCGACAAGGGCGAGTGGTTGGGCAATCGGGAATACACGGCTGAAGAACGTGTCATCCTCACCGAGTGTCAGCTGTTGTCGGCCAAACCGGTCCTCTTTCTCGCGAACGTCTCCGAAGGGAAGCATGCGGATGAAGCGATGGTCCAGACCGTGCGCGACTACGCCGAGAAGCGCGGCGCCCGCGTTGTGACGATTTGCGGACAACTGGAAGCGGAGTTGTCGTCGTTGCCTGAGAGCGAGCGGGCGGACTTCTTGAAAGAAATGGGGCTGACCGAATCGGGCCTTGTCCGATTGACGCGCGAAGCCTATACCCTGCTGGATCTGATTACCTTCTTTACCGCCGGCGAAATCGAATCTCGTGCCTGGCCGATCCCAAAGGGTATGAAAGCGCCGCAGGCGGCCGGCAAGATCCATTCCGATATGGAGCGGGGCTTCATCCGCGCGGAGGTGTACCACTACGACGATCTGCTGGCCTGTGGATCAGAGGCCAAGGTGAAGGAGAAGGGGTTGTTCCGCCTGGAAGGCAAAGACTACGTTATCAAAGAAGCGGATATCGTGTATTTTAGGTTTAACGTCTAATCAGTATCCGAGGCGCTGTGCTCTACTAAAACATTCCCGACCTCTGTGTTTTTCCCCTATCCGATTTGATAGCCCACAAAGCTGCTATTCCGGTCGTTTGTCCAACCGCCAGATATGTTCCATGGCCGGGCACTTGCCCTTGAGCCCGCCAGGGACTTCGATACGGGCCAGTGGCGTGAGGGTATAGACGTCATGGTAATGGCGATGGAGTTCATCTGGAGTGACGGAAAACGGAGGCCCTGCCACGGCGGTTTGGTCGTACTCATAGCCGATGACGAGGTGGGGCGCCAACGCCGTGATGGTTTTGAGATGTGCCGCGTACCGTACCCGCATGGCCTCCGGTAGTGCGACCAATGCGGCTCGATCATAGACCGCATCGACGGGGCCGAGAATCTCGCGAGACAGATCAAAGATGTCGCCAACGAATATATCGATCTTCTCTCCGCGAAAGAGTTTGAACTTGCCGACTTCCGATATGCTCGGTTCCTTCCCGAGCTCGGCAAAGAGCTGCGTCACGGCCTGTTCGCTGAGTTCCGATCCGGCGACCGCATAGCCGCGAGACAGCAGCCAACCGAGATCGAGTGATTTGCCGCAGAGCGGGACAAACACACGACCGCCCGGAGGCACGCTCAGGGAAGGAAAATGAGCGATCAGCAGAGGGTTAACGGCGCACTCGTGCCAGCCTGTCTGGTTCGCCTGCCACCGGTTGTGCCAAAAACTTGCATTCATGCGAATCCCTCAGTGAGTAGCCAGTCAGGCTGCTACCAGCGCCATCCTAAAGGGCTGAGGCAAGTAGAGGAGCGGAGAAGCAATACGAGGGAAGGGGAATCTACCAGCAGAATGGCTCCTGACACCATTTCTCACCTTGACTTCAATCTTGGCTTAAGAAATTCTTCAGAAAGGTGCTCCGCATTACCTCTATAC
>JBKKBQ010000331.1:0-3043 GCA_046714015.1 Nitrospira sp. | reverse complement strand
CCCCAGAGAGGGTCTGAGCTTCGGGGTATGTTGCGTGACTACGCGGGTCGCGCGAAGGACGATCTCGTGGAAAAGGGTCACGAGGCATGGGATACCGCAGTGGAACGGGGAAAAGAATATTACGATAAAGGGGAAGAGGCGATCCGTGACGCCGGCCGGTCGGCCAAGGAATTTGCAAAGCAGGGGCAGGATGCGGCGCGGGATGCCGGACGTTCGGCGAAAGACCTTGCCAAGCAAGGCAAGCAGGCAGTGGAAGAAACAGCCAATGAGGTATCAAGAAGCCGTGGATGAGCGTGCAACCTAATTGACCGGTCTTGTTTCATGCGGGGGAGTCTATAGGAGGACTCCCCCGCCATCGTCTTCACGGATCACTCTAGCAGGATACAGCCGCCAGCGGCGTTCTCGCATCGCTCAGAAGTCTCACACCTCAATATACGTGACGGCTACTGAGGTCAGAATGAGTTTTTCCGCAGACTCTAGATGGTCGGCCACCGAACCTGATCCAGTAGGTCAGACCGACAATTGTCCTGCCTTATGTGGCTTCACAATATGACGACGTCTATCGATTCGTGCGTCGTCGGTGAGCACCGACGGCGACGGTTGCATGACGTGGCAAGGGACTTGATCGGTGGACTGGTCCCTCTTTTTGCGCACGGCTCCGTGATATAGCATGAGATAGTCCTGCACCATGCGCTCGACGGTAAACCGCTCCTCGAAGGCTGCTCGGCAATGATGGCGGTTGAGGTTGGGAATCCACGCGACTGTATCAACCATCTCCGATAATGTGTTGCACAGATATCCGGTCATCCCGTGATCCACAATTTCGGGTAGGCTGCCACGCCGATAGGCCAGCACCGGCGTGCCACAGGCGAGGGCCTCGATTAAGGTTAGGCCGAAGGGTTCCGGCCGATCGACCGGGCAGATCAATGCATAAGCCTCACCGAGAAAATCATCTTTCTCCCCATCGGTGATCTCACCGACATATTCCACCAACGGATGTTCGAAGAGTGGAGCCATGTGCTCAAAGTAATGATGATCCACCGGATCAACCCTGGCTGCAATCCGAATCTGCATATCAGTTCGCTTGGCCAGCTCAATCGCCTGTTCTACCCCGCTGCCGGGCGAGATCCGGCCCAAGAATGCGAGATATTTGCCGAGATGGGGGTGCATGGAATACAGATTGCGAGGCAGTCCAGGGTGGATGGTACGCTGCCAATTGGCCCCAGGCCTGAAAGACCGCTGTGCGTCCGATATCGAGACCAGCGGTAACTCGGAGAACTGCTGAAACACAGGGTCCAGTTCCGGCAGGTCAAGACGTGTATGGACAGTGGTAACCACCGGCGTGGAGCATCGGCGTGCGAGGGGAAAGCCTACAAGATCGATGTGTGAATGGATGAGATCGAAGTTCCCGGCGTAGGTGCCGAATGCACGCTCCAGGAGAAGCACATACAATGCGTCGGGGAACAATATCTTCGGAGTTGAACGTATGGACGACGGACATGCGGCGTACAGGGCGGCCGATGTAGAGGAATCACCGGCCGCAAATAACGTCACCTCATGACCGAGGCGAACGAGTTCTTCCGTCATATACGAGACGATCCGTTCCGTACCTCCGTGACGCTGAGGAGGAACGCTTTCCCGCAACGGCGCAACTTGAGCGATCTTCATTTCGTCCCCTTTCGTCTTAGGCGATGGGCGATGGTTGATGATGCGCTGAGTGATGGGGATGTAACTTGCCGCAACGACTACAAGCCAAGAGTACGCGCGTTGGTGAGCGAATATAACCCGGGGAGTCCCTAGTCGTCGCTCGTCGTTCGTGTCTCGTAAGGAGGTTTCCTGTTGCGCGTTTCGAACTCAGAACCCTAACCCCGGAACTTGAAACGCGAAACAAAGCAGTACTCGATTGATGTCGTGACAAGAAGGCGATTAACTACGGTTTGTCTTTCGTTCGAACCAGGGAAACAGCATGGGAAGCACAAGCGTCAGCGTGGTCGACCTCAAGAGGCCGCCTATGACCACCACGGCATGGGGGTGTTGTACTTTCGATCCCACGCCACAACGTCCGCGATGAGGTTCAAAACGGGATTCCAGGAGCCCGATCGTGGCGCCAGCCAACCTCGCTTCGGCGGCGCTTCGTCGAGCCAGTGAGACCCTCCCGGAGACGCTCCGATTTCAATTACCCCGGATTCAGAGAATTGTCCGCCCGCCCGTGCCGATTCCCTTCGAACGATGTAGCGAATCGTCCCGGGAGCGCGAAAACATAGGCCGGCACTTTCGTTTGGTTGGAGCACGGCTTCCGCTCCGCTGTAGAAGTGTCCGCTAAAATTGCTGCGGCACGATAACGTGTCCAAGACATAGTCCAACATAGTGATTCGCACCGGTGTCCCGTGCTTATTCGTCCAGCGGAGTTCGTCTCCCGCATTCACCTGGACGGCCAAGGGCGACAACTGGTCACTGATTACGATATCTGTCACTTCGCCGCTGCGGGAGAAGCTCGGTAAGGGTTGGCAGGCCGTCATCAATAGCGTCACTAAGCCGGTGATGAAACTCAAGAGTTTCATGGTGTACTCCTTCAGGCAGTGTGAGCTACTGCATGCTAAATCCCATCAGATCATGTCACGAGAGATCATGTCACGAAAACTGCACCCCTCCCCACTAGAGGATTCCCTGACGTCTCTCTGACTCATTGCGAATCGATAGGTCTCGAAGCAGTTAACGGGGGCCTACAAGATAGTTTCACGACAGGACGCGTGTACAGGCAGATACGTATGCAGGCATCTCGCTCGAGCTTAAGTGCTTTTTCCCCCATCGATCATACTTGGGCCATACTTGTTCTAGGCGTTCTCCTAGGTGTGATCGTATTCACGACAAGCTAGAGTACCCATGAAAGAGAGACACGACCAGGGAGGAAGGCCATGCAAGGGACGAATAGGACACGGATCGGCAAACGAACTCGACGCATCGCGGGGATGCTCAAAGTCGCGCTGGTTGTGGCAGGAGTAGTCGGCGCTTCCAGTCCCACGATGGCGGTCAAAGCAAAAGA
>JBKKBQ010000330.1:0-19944 GCA_046714015.1 Nitrospira sp. | reverse complement strand
TCCCAAATCTGATCCGTGATATCAGCAGCCATAGCGGGTGTCATACGAAGGACCGATGAATCATGCAAAAATTACAGGTCCAAAGTACAGGGCAACGGCTGCTTTGGGATTGGCCAGCTTTTTTGAGAAGGCCAGTGTGAGGCGATGGAATCTAGCGATTTTCATTCTCAGCGTCAAGTTCTGGCGCCCCACGTAGGACGTGCAAACCTTACTGTAATCCCAAGCCTGTCGTGTTTGACCGTTTCCACGGCCCTATGCTACCGTCAACACGGCTCAGGCCTCTCTCCCCTCCAATGCCGAACGTCAACTGTCATGGCGAATGACCCTCTGCCCCCTTCGAGAAGCACGCTCGTCGAGCAAGAGCGGCTCGCTCAACTCAAGAGCCAAATCAGGCATCACGACTACCTCTATTACGTCAAGGACCGCCCCGAGATTTCCGATGGGGAATATGACCGGTTGTTCCGAGAATTGGCCGACCTGGAACGGACGTACCCCGAGCTGGTTACTCCCGATTCGCCGACTCAGCGCGTCGGTGCTCCCCCTCTGGACGAACTCGGCAAGGTACAGCACGAACGACCCATGTTGAGCCTTGATTCCTTGGTGAATCCAGACGAGGTTCTGGCCTTCGACCAGCGTATGAAACGGGAGCTGGGCACGGACCACATCGAATACACGGTCGAGCCAAAATTCGACGGTCTGTCGGTTGAACTGGTTTACGACCACGGGACCTTTGTTCGTGGTTCAACCCGCGGCGACGGACATGTGGGCGAGGATATCACCATTAACCTCCGAACGATTCGATCGTTACCGTTACAATTGCAGACCGACCCGTACCCGGATCATCTCGTTGTGCGGGGCGAAGTGTACATGCGCCTCTCCGACTTTCATGCGCTGAATCGCCGAATGACGGAACGGGGGGACGACGCCTTTGCCAACCCACGCAACGCTGCCGCCGGCTCCCTTCGGCAACTCGATTCACACATGACCGCCTCTCGGCCACTTGCCGTCACGTGCTATGAAGTGATGACGATGACCGGAGCCCATCCCCCGTCGCACTGGGCTGAACTGGAAACCTTGGCGATGTGTGGACTTCCGGTCCCTCACCTTCGCCGACGATGCGAAACCATCGATCAGGTCTTGGCATTTCACCGGGAAACTGAGAACCAGCGCGACAATCTTCCCTATGAAATTGATGGGGTCGTGGTGAAAGTCGACCGTCGGGACTGGCAGGAACGAGTCGGGATGAAATCGCGAAGTCCCCGTTGGGCGATCGCGTTCAAGTTCCCTCCTCGGAAGGAAATTACGGAGGTCCAGGACATTGCCATCTCCGTCGGCCGGACCGGAACCTTGACTCCTCTCGCCCTATTGAAGCCGGTGGAGGTAGGTGGGGTCACCATCAGCCGAGCCACCCTGCACAATGCCGATGAGGTGGCAAGAAAGGACATCCGGATAGGCGACACGGTTCGTGTCGAGCGAGCAGGGGATGTCATTCCAGCGATCGCCGAGCGTATCCCCGTCCCGAATGAAGTCCGATCAGACCCTTTCCACATGCCACAGCACTGTCCGATATGCGGTTCCGCCGTGGCAAGAGAAGGTGCCTACTTCTATTGCACAGGCCAAGCCGCCTGTCCGGCGCAACTGAAAGGTGCCATAGAACATTTCGCGTCGAAGGCCGCGCTCAATATCGACGGACTGGGTAAGCGAACGGTTGCACAATTGGTCGACCACGGCCTCGTGAAGGACCTATCCGACCTGTATCAACTAACGTCCGAACAACTGTGTGAGCTTGAGGGGTTCGCGGAGCGATCCTCAACCCTGCTCCTGGACGCCATCGTTCGAAGCAAACACGTCTCACTCGACCGATTTTTGATGGGCCTGGGAATCCGCCAAATAGGGCAGCACATCGCAAAAGTGCTCGCGAAAGAGTTTGGCTCTCTCGAGGCCATCATGTCGGCCGACTGCGACCGTTTTCAGGAAGTCCGAGAGATTGGCCCCGAAATCTCCGAGAGTTTGGTCTCCTACTTCCAAGAAAGTTCGAATCGACGGGTCATCGACCACCTGCGTACATTAGGCGTTTCGATCGCCGACACACCCTCACCTCAGGGCCGGGCAGCTTTGCCTTTCTCCGGGAAGAGGTTCGTCTTCACCGGTGGATTGGCGAGGTTGACGAGAGAGGAGGCCAAGGCGTTGGTCGAACGATTGGGCGCCACCGTGTCATCTAGTGTCGGCAAGAAGACAGACTATGTCGTAGCCGGCACAGATCCCGGCTCGAAATTGGATCAGGCTCAGAAATTAGGGGTGACAGTCCTGAACGAGGAGGCTTTCCTAGACTTAACGGAGCAACAGGAGGACAGCTAGTTACACGGAGGCTTCGACCGCAACAGGCACTTTCTCGTCCTTGAAAATTTGCACGCTTCGTATCGAGCGAGGGTCCGCCTCATGGACCACCAGACGGCAATTCTCGATGCGGAGTTCTTCTCCCGCCTGAGGGATGCGACCAAGATTTTCCTGGATCAGCCCGCCGATGGTCAGGGCTTCATCACCAAGCTCGACTTTCAGAAAGTCGTTCACCTTTCGAACTTCCGTCCGTCCGTGGACCAGAATTTGGTTTTTCCCGATGCGCTTGATGAGTTCTTCCGTGATATCCGTTTCATCGACGATCTCACCCACGACTTCCTCGAGAAGGTCTTCAAGTGTCACCAGTCCCATGACACCACCGAATTCGTTGACGACAATTCCCATATGCCTCTTGTCCTGCTGGAACTGCTTCATCAAATCATCCGCCGTCTTACCGGCAGGGACGAAGAGCGGGGGATGGGCGATATCCCGTAGACGCAATTCGGTCCGCCCTTTTGCCAGCTCGGTCAGCGCCTTGGTCTTGTAGAGAAGTCCTGTGATGTTATCGAGAGTCCCGTCATAGAGGGGAATTCGGGAATACTTCGAATTGTAGAGCAACTCCTGGGCTTCCGTGAGACGAAGATTCCCATCGAGGGAGAACACATAAATACGCGGCGTCATCGCATCTTCCGCCGTAATATCTTTCAATTGAAACACGTTCTTGATCATCTTCACTTCTTCAGATTCGATCTCGCCCGCTTTTCCTCCTTGGTCGAGCATGATCTTCAGTTCTTCTTCCGTGACCAGGGGATGCGTGAGTCCTTTTCCACCTGTCAAACCGTAGATCAGCGGCACGATCAAGAACAGGAGCGGCCGCAGCATCACCTGAACCCCATAGATCGGGTAGGCCAGATTCAGGGTCACAGGCACAGAAAACTTTGCCGCCAACGTCTTTGGCACCACGTCCACGCAAACCAACAAAACGAAGGTCAAGATTCCGACCGTGACGGCGATGGCCTCTTCCAAAATAGTCTTCTCGCCATACGCACTCAGCGTGATAAAGGTGGCAAACATCGGAATTGCCGTACTCACCAGACGATCTCCCAGCAGAATGGTCGAAAAGAGCCTCTGGGGATCACTTCGGAGCTGAAGGGCTTTCTCTGCTCGCTTGCTACCTGTCTGAGCCAAGGCTTTCAGTCGTGTTTCGTTGACCGAGAAGAAGCCGATCTCGGCTGTAGAAATAACAGCGGATAACCCTATCAATCCTAAAAGGATGAGGATGTCCATCGCAGTCGTATAGTTAGGGACGTTGGACCAGTGTGGCTGGCCTGATAAGAAGCCGGGCGTCTGCCAGAGGATACCCCTTGGTCCACCCTTCGGAAGCTCGTACGATTAGAATAACCAGACCGCTTAGAATAGAGTTCACAGCTGATACATGTATCACAGAGATCACACGCAGGCAAGTAATTCCAAAAATGTTGCTTAAAAATCAACTGGTTCCAAACGAGCCACCTTGATGGCACGGCGGTCCTTTCAGTGTTTAGCCATCATCCCGAACAACAAACGATTGCAAGCTAAACGTACGATCGAGACGACCCGCCGCCATCTGAGCCTCCGGTTCAGTTAGGAATCTACCAATTTGGACTCGGTAACGGCGTCCTTCCGGGAGATCGACCTGAATGATACGCCCATCGGCGAAATCTCGTTGACCTTGTGCAAACAGCGCCCTAGCATTCCGAAGGTCCGCGAAGGCACCGATCTGAACTCGCAACACCCCCATCCCTTCGGGTCGAGAATTATAGCCGATAACTCGAAGTTCAACCTGATCGGTTCCGTTGCCGAGCATCCCAAGCGCTTGAGCACCGGCCAATGAAAGGTCCAAAATTCTTCCCTTAGCGAACGGCCCCCGATCGTTAATCCTGACCGTAATATGGCGACCCGAGGCCAACGAATGCACAACCGCGACGGACCCTAACGGCAGCGTCCGATGAGCCGCCGTCAGCTTGTACATGTCGTACCGTTCCCCATTAGCCGTCTTGTTCCCATGAAAACCAGGACCATACCACGAGGCCATCCCTCGTTCGACAACTCCAATAGGATACCCAGGGAAGCGGTCAACAGGACGGGGAGCTGCGGTGCAGCCCTGGTAGAGGAAGGCGCCCAGACTGATCACGATGATGGGCAGAGGAGTACGCTTCGTGAGCGGCAGCGGCCGCATCGATCAAAACTCGTCGAGCGACTGATTGCGTAGAATAGCCAAGGCTTTGTCGGTGTTGGAAACGCTCAGAACGACGATCGCCCTCTTCCCTTCCCGTGAAGGCGTGCAATAGCCGCACCTGATGTTGATCCGGCTCTTCATCAAGGTATCCGCCACTTTCCTTAACGCGCCGGGTCTATTTTCGAGACTCAGAAGAAGCGCGATTTCTTCGCCGAACTTGATCTTCGCCGCCTTCAGGGCCGCGCGAGCACTGTCCAGGTCCGCGACGAGCAGACGCAACTTCCCCGTTCCCATGACCTCTGGGGCGGAGAACGCCTTGATATTGACTCCGGCTTCACCGAGGACCGCCGTCACTCTGGCAAGGGCACCCGGCTTACTCTGACCGCTGATGACAAGCTGCGTCGTAGTCGGCATATCACTACTCCTTGTGGCGCTCCGGCATCACAACTTTTTTCGCCTCGCTGAGCGGGCGCCTCGCAACGGAGACCACGACCCGCAATGATAAAACATGATGCGAGAGGATACCGGTCTCACGCAAAGTTTTCGAGCCCGCAGCCGTACCGAAAAAAAGCCTTCGGCATCCGATCGAACTCGCAGGAACCGCCGCTTCCTACACCGGCGGCACGATGACGACCGCTTGCCCTGCATCCCTCACTCCTCTTATGAACATCCGCTCGTTGCGCCGCACGTCACACATTTGAGACAGGTGCCGTTGCGAACCATGGTGAATTGTTTGCATTCCGGGCAGGGGTCGCCTTCGTAGCCCTTGACCTTGGCCTCTTTCGCGCTTTGGACCTCCGTCAGGGTGAGCGTCTCACGCATGATCTCCACGTGTCGAGCCACACTGTGTCCGTTTCCATGGCCGTTTCCTTTTCCGCCGTTTCGGCGGATGGGAAGATGTTCTGTAAGAACGGAGGACTTCGCCAATGCATCAAGGTCCGCTTCTTCATCGAAGCATTCGGGATCCATGTTGTCTTTCTTCACCGAATCCATGCGCAGATCTTCCTCTTTCACCTGCGCCAGGTCATACCGATCGAGATAGGTGACGGCCAATTCACGGAAGATATAATCGATGATCGATGTCGACATTTTGATTCGATCGTTCAATTTGACGGGACCGTTCGGCTCAAACCGGGTAAAGACAAACGCCTCGACGAATTCTTCCAACGGCACGCCGTGCTGAAGCCCAAGAGAGATGGCGATCGCAAAACAATTCATGAGGCTTCTGAAGGCCGCCCCCTCCTTGTGCATATCCAAAAAGATTTCCCCGACCGTCCCATCCTCATATTCACCGGTGCGCAGGTAGAGCTTATGTCCCCCGATGATGGCCTTTTGCGTGTATCCGCTTCGTCGACTCGGTAGCGGGCGTCGCTTGGCGAGGTACCGAACGAGCACCCGTTCGGTAATCTTCTCCGCCATCTCCATGACGCCGGTGACCGACTCCACGGCCTTTCCACTGTCCGTCGAGGCGCTCAAGGGCTGACTCAGCTTGGACCCGTCACGATACAGGGCGACCGCTTTGATCATGCTCTTCCAGGCAAGCAAATAGGCCGCCTTGACGTCTTCGAGCAAGGCATCGGCGGGCATGTTGATGGTCTTGCTGATCGCGCCGCTGATGAACGGCTGTGCCGCCGCCATCATGTGGATATGCGCATCGACGGCGATGGAGCGTTGCCCGATTCGACCGCACCGATTGGCACAGTCGAACACCGCAAGGTGTTCGACTTTCAAGTGCGGCGCGCCTTCCACCGTCATCGTCCCGCAGCAAAAATCGTTTGCGGCAGCAATGTCTTCTTGCGTAAAACCAAGTGCCTTCAGCATGTTGAAGTTCGCTTCATTCAGTTGCGACTCGGTCAAGCCGAGCTGTTCGACGCAGAATGCGTCTCCCAGCGTAAACTTGTTGAAGACAAACTGAATTTCGAACGCTTGTCCCAAGTTGCGCTCGAGACGATCCAAGGCCGCGTCGTCGAATCCCTTGTGACGCAGCGTGTCGTGATTGATGAACGGCGCGCCCTTGAGCGTCTGAGCTCCGACACAGTACCTGACGATATCCTGCGCTTGCTGGTCTGTATAGCCAAGGTTGGCCAGCGCAATCGGCAAGCTTTGATTGATGATCTTGAAGTACCCTCCACCGGCCAATTTCTTAAACTTCACCAGCGCAAAGTCCGGTTCAATCCCCGTGGTATCACAGTCCATGACCAACCCAATTGTTCCGGTTGGAGCGATGACGGTCACTTGTGCATTGCGGTACCCATACGCCGTCCCCAATTCAAGCGCATGGTCCCAGGCTCGTCTGGCCGCGAGGAGCAGGTCGGGAGGGCAATGCTCGGGGCGGATTCCCGCCGGAGCGATCGTCAGACCTTCATAGTCCACGTGAGACACCTGGTACGCAGCCCGACGGTGATTGCGAATGACCCGCAGCATGTGCTCACGATTTTTTGCGTACCCCGGGAAGGGCGACAATTCGGCGGCCATTTCAGCGGAGGTCCCATACGATTCCCCGGTCATGATGGCCGTGATGGCTCCACACATCGCCAGGGCCCTGGGCGAATCATACGGAATCCCTTGTCGCATGAGCACGGTCCCCAAATTCGCATAACCCAACCCGAGCGTCCGGAACTGATAGCTCTTTTCGGCGATGGCGCGGCTCGGGAAAGAGGCCATCAACACGCTGATCTCTAACGCGATCGTCCACAACCGAACGGCATGACGAAAATGTTCCAGCTCGAATTCCCCATCAGCGGTGTAAAACTTTGTAAGATTGAGGGAGGCGAGATTACAAGCCGTATCATCCAAGAACATGTATTCGGAACAAGGGTTCGACGCGTTGATGCGACCGTCCTCCGGACAGGTATGCCATTCGTTGATGGTGGTATCGTACTGAGTCCCTGGATCGGCACAAATCCAGGCCGCCCACGCGATTCGGTCCCACAGCTCCCGTGCCTTGACGGTTTTGCAGACCTTGCCGTTCGTTCGACGTTTGAGCTGCCAATCGCCGTCAGTTTCGAGCGCGGCAAAAAACTCATTGGGAATTCTGACGCTGTTGTTCGAATTTTGGCCGGAGACGGTCTGATAGGCCTTCCCATCCCAGTTCGTGTCGTATTCGTGAAATACAAAGTGCGTGAAGCCTTGCTGTGCATAAGAAAACATCCGCTGGATGTACGCCTCGGGGACCATATCCCGACGGGCCGATGTCAGGCTCTCGCGCAAGACCGGATTGGTCTTTTGATCGAGGTCCAGCCTGAGCGCGCCCTCGCCGTCGACCGTATGGCAAGCTTTCAGCACGGCGTTGAGGCGCTGCGCACAAACCTTTGAACCAGTTACCATCGCCGCGACTTTTTGTTCTTCGATGACTTTCCAATCGATGAATTCTTCGATATCCGGATGATCGAGGTCTAAACAGACCATCTTGGCGGCACGGCGCGTCGTCCCTCCTGACTTGATCGCTCCGGCAGCCCGATCCCCGATCTTCAGGAAGGACATAAGGCCTGAAGACCTCCCGCCGCCGGAAAGCCCTTCGCCATCCCCACGCAGTTTCGAAAAATTTGTCCCAGTCCCGGAACCATACTTGAACAACCGCGCCTCCCTGACCCACAGATCCATGATCCCGTTTTCATTCACCAGATCATCCTCGATCGATTGAATGAAACAGGCATGAGGCTGAGGATGTTCGAAGGCGTTCGTGGCTTTCACGACTTCGCGAGTCTCGGGATCGACGTAATAATGTCCTTGTGCCGGTCCCGATAACCCATAGGCGTAATGAAGGCCTGTATTGAACCACTGGGGAGAATTCGGCGCTGCCATTTGGCGCGCCAGCATGCAGCACATCTCATCCTGAAAAGACTCGGCATCTTCCGGCGTCTTGAAATACCCATAGGACTTGCCCCAATGGGTCCAACACCCGGCCATGCGCTCGAAGACTTGACGAGCGTCTCGCTCGCCACCCAACACCGGCTTGCCATCCGGACCGATGACCGGTTGCCCATTTTGATCGCGCTGCGGAACTCCGGCCTTCCGAAAGTACTTCTGGGCCAATATGTCGATGGCAAGCTGCGACCATGCCTCAGGCACGTCGATCTGATCGAGCTTGAAGACGGTGGATCCGTCGGGATTCCGAATCTCCGACGAACGCTTCACAAACGTGATCCCCTCGTAGGGATTCTGCCCGCGACGGGTAAATCTTCGATCAATTTTCACGGTAGACCTCCTGAGAGAGGAAAGGGACTGTGACCAATGCCTCGGTTAGGCCTTTTCAAGGTACGTGGCGCTCGTTTAATTCCAATGGATAGCTACATATAGCTATCATGAATTTTTGTCAACACCAAGTATTGTGGATATTTGGGAAATGAGAGGACAGGCTGTGAATAGTCGCAATGCGAATCTCATAGCCGATTCTGATCGCTTATCAACCAGGTTATCCACAGAAATAACCAGTGGAATGAGGCCTCCTCCAAATTACCCTGGCCATTTTTTCTTTTCAGAAGGCCATTCGCCCGATTTTCAGTGTCGCTTCCTCAACACCCTGGAGGGGAATGAAACGACCGCCGAGACCGAGTACGATGACTTTCGTATCCGCCACCTGCGTTTCATACCGGCTCACAAGCCCCCAGTTCTGTCGCGCTGTATTCGGCTTGACGAGTGATTCGAGAAGCTTCCGACTTTGCGACTGAAACACCTGCCGAATAAATTGTTGTTCTCGAGTCGGTGCGCCCTTGTCCATTCGGTCGATCGCTTTGCTCAATTCCTGTTCAACGAAGCGTAAATAGTCGTCCATGGTGGGATTCGATAACGCCAGACCGATCGCTCCGGCCAGTGCAACGACTATTACGCTCAACCGAAAGAGACTCATGACCTCCTCAAAGAAACTATGTCATGTTCCCACGAATTGACGACGATGCGCGACGTGATTTGACAAACAACCGTCGGCCAACTAGCTTAGCCAAAATTTTGTTCACAAGGACTACAAATTCTGGAGGAGACCATGTTCGTCTGGAGCAAAAAACTTGTCGGAGCCCTGTTAAGCGCATTCGTTCTGCTGTTAGGAATTTTTCTCCTCCCAGGCCCTTCGGAGAGTACGAGCGTTCTCAAGATTCACACCACTCAATGGATCATCCTCAACTATGCCTGTCTACTCGTGTGGCTATTTGTCTGGATGATCGACCAAGCGCGCGTGCGCGGGAAGAACGTCTGGCTCTGGCTCTTGCCGTTTGTGTTGGCTCCACTTCCCACCCTCATGATCTTCGTCCTGTTCCTTCAACGACGACTATCCTCGTAGCCGCCGGAAACCGGCGAGACCGTAGATGCTACGACGGAGGAGCGCTCGACCGTCCTCGGTTCCGGCTCGATGGAACGTCGGATTCGCCAAACAGCCCAAAGACCCGGCAAAGCCACCACCACGGTCAAGATGAAAAATTGTGTCCATCCGACCACGGTCACGACATCCGCTGACGGACGACCGGCGAATACCCTTCCCAATGCCTCTAACGAAGACAACAGCGCGAACTGAGTTGCAGTATACCGAGGGTCACAGAGCGACATCACCAACGCAACGAAGGCCGCAGTGCCCATCCCTCCCGTCACATTCTCGATCACGACTGCCGCCGTCAAGACAGCCGAATTCTTTCCCGCTAAAGCCAACACGACAAATCCACAGTTTGAAGCCGCTTGCAAGACACCGAAGATCAGCAACGACCGTACAAGTCCGGACTTTGTCATTAACAGTCCGCCGATAAAGGCACCGAACAACGTTGCAAAAACCCCGAGCCCCTTCGCGGCGCCGACTTCCGTGGCAGAAAAACCCAACCCTCCGATCAGAAAGGCGGTCTGGAGCGCGGCTGCAAACGCATCTCCAAGCTTGTACAGGATGATCACAGCCAAGAACCCCCATGCTGTGGGCCTGGAAAAGAACTCGGCCAGCGGTGCACCGACTGCCTCACTCAGACTCTTTGGAGCATCAGCAACGAAAGTAGGATCAGGGCTGCTCAAGACGACAATCACGCCTACGATCATGATGGCTGCCATCGCCAAGTAGGTCATCTGCCAACCGACATAGTCGGCAAGCGCCAGTGCACCGGCCCCGGAGGCCAAGAGGGCGATTCGATAGCCGTTCACCCACACGGCGGCACCCAATCCGCGCTCGTGAGGGCGGAGCGTGTCCGTGCGATAGGCATCGAAGACAATATCCAAAGAAGCGGCCAAAAACGCGACGAGCACGGCATAGGCCGCCATCCATCCTGGGTGGATCGTGGGATTGGTCAAGGCCATCAGCCCAAGTCCGATGGCAACACAAAGCTGTGTCAACACCATCCACCCTCGACGCCGACCCAACCAAGGCGGAACCACTCGGTCCATCACAGGAGCCCAAAGAAACTTGAGCGTATAGGGAAGGCCGACCATCGTGAAAATGCCGATGGTCTTGAGGTCGACTCCTTCCACCGTAAGCCAGGCCTGTAAGGTCCCGGACGTGAGCGCAAGAGGCAAGCCGGACATAAAACCCAACGGCAGCATCACGAGGAGACGCCGATTCATGAGGCCGGCTACATCGAAGGATCCTTGTTTCATGGGAAATCACTCGCACAAATGAGGGCTGAATCGGACAGACATGCCCCCAGCACCAGGACGATCTTCAGATGCAACGCAGAATACCATCGCCTCCCACTACTGCTCAGCAGAATCACAAAAAAAGCGGGAGAGGCCTCACCGGCCGGCGCGATAGAGACAGATTGTTGACAAACTAATTTCCCGCCATGAAACACGGAAGACTGCAAGGACCGAGGCGATCTTACAAGAGTCCCCAGGCTGTTCAAAAGGCCTTCCAGCGAGGCCGCAGCGAGCGAAGAGGCGAAGCGTACTCAGTCTCGTACGTTGAGCCTCTAAGCGACGTGAGAACGAAGCTGGAAGACTTTTTCAACAGCCTGTTAACAGGGCTGTCCGTTGAACACACAGGGCTTGTACCGCGAGATATCGAAGTCCGTATTTTCCTGGTAGACCTTTTCGTTGCCGTTGACCCCATCCTGCTCCGGATCGTTCCACATGATGTGGTTCCACCAATAGAACAGCGGTTGAGCCTCGGTCTGGTAGATAGGATTACCGTAGGCGCTGCGCGAATACTCCTGAACCAGTCGGGCCGTGACATAGTCGATATGGCCATTTCCGCGAAGAGAATACAGCATGATGAAGAGACGGGCCTCATGATCATACAGTTCGTCAACGCGAGTATTGAGATCGGGTTCAGCGGGAAGACGATCGAGGCTCCATCCGGTCACAGGAGGGCCCCAGAACAGCCCTGTCACAACAAAAACGATGAGCATGCGCAGATGCACGATTCTTACGCTCTCCCCGACGACTTAGATGCAACCCTACTTCATGAGCCGTTCCGACAATATTGGACACAATCCTTGGGATCCCCGGTCGCAAGACGCAACCTTGCCGGAACGTGCATAATCTCCCTATAATGCCACCCTATGGTGACGCCCCGTGCATCTCTTCATACGCTCGGCTGCCGCTTGAATCAAGCCGAAACCTCGATCCTTGGGGAAGGGCTCAGACGAAAGGGGTTTGAGCTCGTGGAGTTCGGCCGTCCGACGGATCTCCTTGTGCTCAACACCTGTGCGGTTACGGAAGACGCCGAACGGACATCACGATACCTGATCCGGAAGACATTGAAGCACTCTCCGCATGCGTTCATTGCCGTGACGGGCTGCTACGCCCAAGCGGGAATGGAATCGCTTAAACGACAAACAGGGGTAGATCTCATCGTCGGTCACCAATTCAAGCTCGATCTGCCGGCCTACCTTCCTTCCGCCCACGAGCTACGGAAACGATCCGTCCCAGAGATTCGTCATACCAAAACGATTGCGCGCGGAGACTTCGATCTACCGCACTTCGCAGAATCGGACTCCACCCGCGCATTGCTCAAAGTACAGGACGGCTGCAGCGCGATGTGCAGTTTCTGCATTATTCCGTTTGCACGGGGTCATGAGCGAAGCAGAACGTTTGAGGACATCCAACGGGAAGTTGAAGTGTTAGCCGCTCGAGGATACCGAGAAGTCGTGCTCACCGGGGTGAACATCGGTCAGTACGCGCACGACGGACGGGACTTTTGTATGTTGCTTCGTTGGCTCGACCAACAGCCCGGCCTCGAACGCGTCCGTATCTCTTCGATCGAACCAACCACCGTCGGCGAGGAAATACTCGATCTCCTCGCCTCATCCAAAAAACTCTGCCCGTACCTCCATATTCCTCTGCAAAGCGGAGATGAGCAGGTATTGCAGGCCATGAATCGACGCCATACGATCAAGGCCTATATCAAGCTGATCGAAACGGCGCTCGCGAAGATTCCCAACCTTGGCCTTGGTACTGATCTTCTGGTCGGATTCCCCGGCGAAACTGAAACGGCATTTCGGAATACAGTAGCGGTTGCGACGGATCTTCCCTTTTCTTATCTCCACGTGTTCCCTTACTCGTCCCGACCGGGAACGGCCGCGCTGCGCATCAAACCGCGCGTACCATCGACATCGGTAAAGAAACGCACCGACCTGCTGCTCGATCTGGATCGTGCCAAACGACTGGCGTTTCACAACAAGCAGATCGGCAAGACCGTCTCGGCCCTGTTCGAAACCGGAACTCGAGACTCCTATCGCTTCGGCACAACTCCAAACTTCACCAGAGTAGCGGTCAGCGATGCGGGCGACCTTCAGAATCAGATTCTACCGGTTATAATTACCGCCGCAACAGAACGTTTCACGTTTGGCCATCTAACTTCTTCTCAACACACACACTCTACCGTGGCAGTATCATGATGCTGAAGACCCTCCCCCACGTTCATATCGAAACCTTCGGCTGCCAAATGAACGAGTCCGATAGCGAACTCGTCCGTTCGATGCTGAAGCGAGAAGGATTTGCCTTTACGGAAGACCGTGAACGAGCCGACGTGGTATTGGTCAACACCTGCGCCATTCGGGAGAACGCGCACAAGAAGATCTACGCCCACCTCTCCGAGCTGAAAGCGATCAAAAAGCAGCGCCCTCTCGTCGTCGGCGTCCTCGGCTGTATGGCTCAAAACCTCAAAAGTGAGCTCGCAGAAAAGGAGCCGCTGATTGACGTCTTAGCCGGCCCCGATGCTTACCGACAACTTCCCTCGTTGCTGACGACTGCGCTTGAAACCCAAGAACAGGGACTCTCCCAGAAAGGATTTGCGCTCGATCTGTCGGAGTATGAGACCTATGAAGGGATCATGCCGGACCGCAACAGCGGGGTCAATGCCTGGATCACCGTGATGCGAGGCTGCGATAATTTCTGCTCTTTCTGCGTGGTTCCCTATACCAGGGGGCGTGAACGATCACGGGATTCGAAATCTATTCTGCTTGAAGCTCGTGACGCTTCCGCCCGAGGGTTCAGGCAAATCACGCTGCTCGGCCAGAACGTCAACTCCTACCGCCATGAAGGCTGGGAATTCGCTAACCTGATTAGCGCCGTGGCGGATACATCAGGGATCGATAGAGTACGGTTTACCTCCCCGCACCCTAAGGACTTTCCCCCCGCGCTCATCGAAGCCATTGCCGTGCACCCAAGGATCTGCAAGCACATTCATCTTCCTCTTCAGGCAGGGAGCGATCGTATCCTCGAACTGATGGGACGAACTTATACGGGAGCCGAGTATCTTACGTTGGTCGATCGCATTCGAAGCACCGTCCCCGATGTCGTCCTCACCACAGACATCATCTGTGGGTTCTGTTCCGAGTCGGATGAGGACTTTCAATCCACGTTCCGTCTAGTGGAACAGGTACAGTTCGACTCAGCCTACATCTTCAAATACTCGGAGCGGAAACATACGATTGCGGCAAGAAGATATGCCGACGATGTCCCCGATCACGTCAAAGGCAGGCGCGTCGCTCAACTCATGGAAACTCAACGCCGCATCACCCTGGAACGTAACCGACGGTACATCGGCAAGGCAATGGAGGTGTTAGTTGAGGGTGATGCGACCCGCTCGTCAACCCAGGCAATGGGGAAAACCGACGGAAATGTCACGGTCGTATGGGATAAGAGCACCGGGGATTTCAGACCAGGCACTCTGACTACGAAACAGATCTTTGATGCCTCGGCTGCAACCCTCTATGGGGAGTGAGATCACCAAGACCTATATAGCTTTCGTGACGGAGGCAGCGGTCTCACCTTTTTGGAACAATTCTGTACGCCCAACGGTCGAAATGAACATTTTCTGACAGACCCCCTCGACCATCTTCGGACGGTTCTTCGGTTGTCCTTTCCCTGTCTTCGCTCCCATTTGGCTTCGTTTATTACTCCGCTGTCCGAATCTTTCCCCTCCATTCGATCAATCTTCGACGCTAACCACATGATTATAAGGCCCTCACAATGTCTCCCTATTGGAGTTTGATCACCAATCATGACCTTCTGACGCTGAGGGTTATTAAGAACCTCGCCCTCGCCTTGAACAAAAATACGACCTATCACTTCAAACATGAGAAGGCATGAACCTTGCTCAAATTTCGGCGTCCATCAGTTCGGCAACCAGAGATTTCGCTTCTCGTTATGAAGTCCGCCGACTCCGATTCCAAGCCCAATCCAAACCCGTCTGATTCCGGCATCACACTCGAAACAATTATTTCGATCGGGGTACTCGGATGGTTGGCGATCGGCATCGTACTGATGGGCCTAGGTATCTGGTAGTTGGACATCCGAACCACGAAAAGATTCTGGTCTTTCGCCAAAGAGAAAAACGGCCCCTTCGGTCACAAGACCACACGTGAGGAGACCCCCTATGCATGCATATTTCAATGTGCGCGGTTCTCAATATGTCGGCGCTTTGATGTCCCTCAGCCTGATGGTGGCCGGATGCTCGATGTTTTCCGGAGAGACCAAGCTGCACAACAATGCGAAAGGATCCGTCTATCTCAAGGAAATCGCCGATTGGTCATTTGACGCCAGCCATCCGGCCACCATCGACCAGATGACGATGCTGAAACTAGTCAAGGGCGTGGTGACCGACGACGTTCAGAAAATGTCAGGCAACATGCCCGCCAGTGGCAGCAAGCCGATGAGAGTGTTCAGCGATGAAGACGCCGAGTTTCTCGCTCCCCTGCTAGCCCAAGGCTTATCGCAAGCGAAACCGGAGCAGATTGTCGGTTTCAAGGTGTCTCCATCGGCAGGGTCAGGCGCTGAACCCACAGCGGGCACCCTCTATATGCATAAAGGATCGATCTATCTGACAATCGCTCCTTCTCAAAGCAGGAAGGCCGCGAGATTCGCTCCTAGTTCTGTCGCTCGTCTTGAAAAAGCTTCTATTTTTGTCGCTATGGGAAGTGGGGCCATGACAATGGTGGTGGATTACCAGGCCCTCGCCAAGGGACCGATGCCGGAGTCACAGCCGACAGTTGGGGCACCGAAGCCCATGCCAGTCTTTGCATCCTCGGCGAGTATGCTTGATCCAAACGCTCCGACCGTAAAGACCGCGTCGTCTCAAGCCGACGCCCTTCTCAACCCTCAAGAGTCTCCTGCGAAAAATCGGAACGAAGCAGGAAGTTATGCGTTAAGCACCGATGAGCTGCTCAACAGAAAACTGGATGAACTCCGAGAAGCGCGAGAGGCCAACAAGCTCAAGGACTCTGAGATCGCCATGCTGAAGAAGGAAACCACGTGGATGAAGAAAGAGCTCCGTCAACGGACGGAAGAGGTGAAAGCCATGAAGGCCAACAAAGCAGTCGCCCGTTCAGCCGTAAAAAAGAAATCGGCGGAAGCGTATCCGACCCGTTGATCGACGGACGATCAACCGATGTCGTAGAGCTCAGGCTGCAGCAGGACAACCTCGCGAGACAGTGGCTGACGAAAGTTCATGCGGCTGTAGCAGGCATAGGTTACGTAGGTATCTTGTAGACAGTACTGCGCCAGCTCCCGCCCCTGCCGCTTTTCCCACATTTCAGCGACCTGTTCTCCACTCCCTGACTTCGTTTCGACCTGTAAGGCACGTGCCAGCACGTCGAGTTTCACCCAACCCCTCGTATCCCAATTACTCCAGATGGCCATCGTGTCATAGACCGGTTCGGTACGGAATTTCGCGAGGTTGATTTCGAGGCTGGGTTTCACCTGATTGATGATCGACCGTTTCTTGATGAAGGGCAGATCAAAGCCAAGCCCGTTATGCGTGATGAACAAGGTCGGACGGTCCTGGGCCAGTCTCACCCAAAATTGGCGGAGCAGCTCACGTTCGTTCTCCCCGAACCAGGCGACCACGCTGCGAGCTTCCATTTGATCGGAAAACTCCAGCAGGCCGATGCAGACGATGCGGCTGAACGTCCCATCGAACGCCGACTTGGCATACGACTCATCCTCCGCACGGCGCTGTGCTTCAGCCGCGCCTGCGGCAAAGAGGTCATATCCCTCGCCCTCCTGGGAGGCTTCACTACTCTCAGGTCCCTTCCCCACCAAACCTGCCCATTCTTCACGAGACGCTTGGACAGTTTCGATATCGAGCACCACCTTCATCGTGAAACTCCGAACGCATCGCGACGTAACGCCTCGATGACCGCATAGTCTGCCGGCGGGAACTTAAACTGTATGAGATCTTCGGGATTCACCCATCGGATTTCTTCACACCCGATAGGCATTGGTTCCCCCTGTTCAATGGTACATCGAAAAAAATGCAACTCTATGATTCTATCCAGATAGTCGTGCCGAATGATCCGATACGGAATAGGAAGGTCGATGCGAATGCTCAGCTCTTCAAAGAGCTCCCGCTGCAAACACTCCGTGAACGATTCCCCCGTTTCCCGTTTACCGCCGGGGAACTCCCAGAAACCGGCTAAGTGGGTACCAGATTTTCGACGGGCAATCAAATAGCGACCGTCACGGTGGATGAGCCCTGCCGCCACTTCAATGACTTGCATGATCAACCTATGACCGTTCACGCGTCGGGCTGAACGGATATGTCTTACAGAACGACTTCATCGGACACAGGAGACAATAGGGGTCACGAGCTGTGCAAACCATCGAGCCAAAATCCATGATAGCCTGGTTAAAGTCATATCCTTTCCCCGGCGGGATCAAGGTTTCCGATAATTCCCATAGCCTCGTCTTCTGTGCCTTGGGATCACCCTCAGCGATAAACACCCGGTGCAAGACACGGATTACGTTCGTGTCGAGAATGGGCGCATCTTCATTGAACGCGAAGGAACGAATAGCCCCGGCAGTATACCGCCCGATCCCTTTGAACGAGAGTAACTCGTCGGCATCATTGGGTAATTTCCCCCCGTACCGTTCCACCGTTTCGCAAGCGATTCCGTGCAACCGTTCCGGGCGAATGTTGTACCCAAGGGGATACCACGTTTTCTTGACGTCGGCGACCGGAGCCTCTGCCAAGTCTGCGAAACTTGGATAGCGTTCCAAAAACTCGTGGTACTTGGGGATCACCCGATCAACTTGGGTCTGCTGAAGCATCACCTCCGAGACGAGGATATGATAGGGGTCTGATGTTTTCCGCCAGGGTAAATCTCGACCATGTTCCCCGTACCACTTCAGGAGACGTAGCTGGAATCGCCGCTTAGCGGAACGATCGAGCTGAATGGACTTGTCAGGTTGTTTCTTGTTGGAGGAACGTCGCGTAGGCATGTACCGAGCCCTATGGTCACAGTCTCTCGACCGCGACATTGTAGGAGTCTCCATCCTTCAAAATCAAATGCACCCCTCGCCCCGCTCGAGTGAAGGAACATGTTTTCCAACTGCGTCGTTACGGCTGCGAGTCAGAGGAAGTTGAGGCAGTATAAACCTTGAAGTTGGGGTCGGTCCGAAAACTGATCTGGGCCTGCCGAGCCGGCGTCTCGTCACGAAACACACCAAAGACCGTGGCACCGCTCCCCGACAATAGGGCCGTCTCAGCTCCTTCAGCGAGAAGTTTCTGCTTGATTCTGTGAAGGACGGGGTGAGTCTTGAACACCGCTGTTTCAAATTCGTTTTCGGCTGCTTGGAGCACTTCCTGCCATGAGAGTTCAGATGCGTTCCCCATCGCCGCATGGATAGCCGAAATCGGCCGTACCTCTGTTCGACCTATGGAAAGCTGCTGATACGCCCACTTTGTTTCGACAGGGAACCCCGGATTGATCAGCACGACCCATCGGCTTCCCTTGATTCGCACCGAAGTCACCTTCTCACCTCGCCCCTCTACGGTCGCAGACGGAGCGAAAAAGAAGAACGGCACATCGCTCCCGAGTGCTTGACCAACGTGGGTCATCTTCTCCCTTGACCATCCCAAATTCAACAGCTGGTTCAGCCCGAGGATCGTCGCAGCCGCATCGCTGCTCCCGCCTCCCAACCCGGCCCCCATCGGAATTCGCTTTGCGAGCGTCATGTCCACTCCAACAACTCGTGCACTGTGCTCGAGTACCGCCGCCGCGGCACGATAGACGAGGTTGGAAGGGTCTGTCTTCAACGAAGAGTCATCGCATCGCAAAGTGATGGTCGAATGCTTGTCGCTCAGGGAAATCGTAAGCTCGTCCTCCAATTGCACGGTCTGCATCAGAGACCAGAGATTATGATAACCGTCCGGACGACGGTCGAGAATGCGGAGCACGAGGTTGATCTTGGCTGGTGCGAAAACAGTAAGGGAGGTAGATGAGACGGTCGATTCGGAAGAAGCGTTAGTCACGACCTCCTTTTATAGCATACTTCTCCAGGCGATACCGAAACGATCTGGTGTTCAGACGGAGCATCCGCGCGGCTTTCTTTTTGACCCACTTCGACCGTTCAAGCGCCTTCAGCAAGAGATCTTTTTCAATTCCGTTGATGAGCCCTTCCAGATCCAACCCCTCATCGGTCAGATCCAGTGGCATCCCCGTTTGCTGCGACGGAGTCGCAGGCCGATGAAGCCATCCGCGCACCTCACCATCGGTCACCGATGCTTCCGTCGAAAATGCAACGACCCGTTCGATCAAATTCTCCAACTCGCGGACGTTGCCGCGCCATTCATGCTCCAGCAAGACGTGCATCGCCTCCGAGTTGATCACCGGTTTGGGCCTACCGCCTTCCTTCGAAAACCGTTCCAGAAAGTGATTGACGAGTAGAGGGATATCGCCGGTCCGCATGCGCAAGGGCGGGAGCCGTATTGGAATCACATCCAAACGATAGTAGAGGTCTTCTCGAAACGAACCATCGGCAACCGCTTTCTCAAGATCCTTGTTGGTGGCAGCCACCACACGTACATCGACTTTGACGTCTTGATTGCCGCCTACCCGTCTAAATTCTCGCTCTTGAATCACGCGCAACAGCTTGACCTGAATGGTGGGAGTCGTATCACCGATCTCATCGAGAAAGATCGTCCCTCCGTCGGCGACTTCGAACAACCCGGCTTTGTTGGAGATCGCGCCGGTGAACGATCC
>JBKKBQ010000329.1:0-2765 GCA_046714015.1 Nitrospira sp. | reverse complement strand
GCTGGTGTTTGGACGCAAGACGCCGTCACGCGGACCTGGGGAGTAATAGGCTTGAAGCGTGAAGCGCAGGATGGGACGAGGGCATATCTTTTTTTTGCTTGCGAGATACGAGATACGCTTCACGAATGACAGGAAAGGTGCAGATGAAGTTTCAGATGGTGCAGACGGTGGCTTACGCCTTACTGGTCGCGACGGCGGCTGGTTGCCTGTCGCCCCGCACGGATTCGTCGGAGATCCATACCTACCAGTTGAGCCTCGATGGGTGGTCCAGCGAGACCCGTCTTGGGAAGCTTAATGGTCCGGTGCTGCTGGTGAGTCAGCCTCAAGCCGAGCCTGGATTTGAGACCCAACGCATGGTGTACATCAAGCGGCCGTACGAACTGGAGTACTATGCGGTCAATCAATGGGCCGATACGCCGGTGCGCATGTTCGCCCCGTTGCTGGTACAGGCGCTCAATCAGAATGATGCGTGGGGCGCTGTGATTCCACTGCCGAGCTCGATCCGCGGAGACTATCGTCTTGATACGCACGGATTTCTGTTACAGCAGGAGTTTCTCCAACAACCCAGTCGCGTAAGGGGGATGGTCCGGATGCAGCTGATCGACCTGAAAGAGTCGACGATCCTGAGCACACGGGCTTTTGAAGTCGTGGAGAACGCCACGAGCGAAAATCCCTATGGGGGGGTCCAGGCTGCCAACCGAGCGGTTGCCGGACTGCTCGATCAAATCGGCTCTTGGCTTCGGCAATGCGTTCAGCATTCCCCCGAGTGCAGTCGCTGATTCTAGGAGCCTGTCCGACATTGACTGTTCTACTACGGCGAACGATCCGCGACCATCTGCGTCGTTCTCGGCTCGAAAAAATCCTCAACGTATTTCAGTGAATACGCTTCCGGTTTTTCCGAGCCTTGCGCCGCTCATCTGGCCGTGGCTCATTACGCCTCGTCACGAAGGTAATGTCGGACAGGCTCCTAGGCATCCGTTATCGGATGAGGCGATCATCACGACGCTTCGCCTGAAAGAGCGGTTACTGTTGTTTGAGGCCGCACTGTTTCATCGAGTCTAACCTCGGAGCAGCCACTGCTGCTTCCCATCCCGTTTCACACGAGAGAAGACAAACCCGCAGCGGATGTGGGAACTGAACGCCCAAGCGGGCCCGCACGTCTGGGTTGACTCCGTTCGCCTTAAGGACAATCTCACAGTCCGACAGTCCCCGGAGGCCGATACCTTGTGCTTTGAGCAGCGCCTCTTTCGCAACCCAGTAGCGGAAGAATTTCTTGGCGCGCTGCTCCTCGGTAGCCTCCATGATCGCCGTATGTTCGGAACGAGTAAAATAGCGCTCGGATAGTTTCGCAACCTCGACGTTCGAACGAACGAATTCAAGATCGATTCCGACCTCCTGCGCTTGTGAGACCGCAATAAGCGCTCGGTCATGGGCATGGGACAAATTAAACGTAATCGCCGACCGATCTCGTAGTTCTTTCGTCAGGAAGGGCTTGCCTGTTGCACTCCGATCCAGCGCGACCACATCCGGGTTGCCCCCAAGGTATCTACTCAGCACCGCCCTCAGGCCACCATGAGCCAGCACGTAGCGCTGTCGGATATCCTCCCGAACAAGGCGAGCCGCTCGATGCCGCTCAACTGCATCCAACCAGCCCGCGCATCGCTCCAGACAGCGTTGCGATCCGTCGAGCTTGATTCCCCACAGATGAATGGCGTTCGGTTCAGGACGGATGTGATCGAGCTGATTTGTATCGGCCAGGTGCTCAATTGAGTGGAATGAGATCAGCACATTGCGGTCCCCAAGACACACATCCGACGTCATGTCGTCATCCTTGCGATCGAAGTCTATCTCCTTCGGCCCTCACATGCTCCACAACCTTGCCGTCATCCAATTTAATGACCTGGTTGCCAAGATGGAAATACCGATCATCGTGGGTAATTACGATCACCGTTTTCCCTCGCGCGCGCAGGTCCGGAAGCAATGTCTTGTAAAAGATCTCTTTGTACTGCGGGTCTTGATCCGCCGCCCATTCATCAAACACATAGATCGAGCGATCCTCAAGGTAGGCCGTAACCAGTGCCAACCGCTTGCGTTGCCCTTGAGAGAGGTCGAGGGTTGAGAAGATCCGATCTCGTACAGTGACTTTCTGATCCAAATGCAGCAATCGCAAGTATTGGGGGGCGAGCCTATGGACCTGAGAGTCCGATTGGCCGAGGAGTTTCTTGAAGAGGTAAAAGTCTGAAAAGATGACGGAGAAGTGTTCACGGTACCACTCTCGATTGTCATTGGTGATCCTCGTACCAGCCAGTCTCACATCTCCCCGTAACGGCTGATACAACCCCGAAAGCACTTTCACGAGTGTAGATTTCCCGCAGCCATTCCCCCCGATGACGAACACCAATTCGCCAGGACATAACTCTAGACTGATGGGACCCAGGGTGAAGGGCGTTTCGGATCCACTATCCTCTCCGTAGGAAAAGACGACATCGGTCCATTGCACGATAGGCGTGCTCGCCGGCTCTAGATTTACCACTTCTTTGGTCTGGATGTCCTCTGGACAGACATCCAGCGATATGCCCAATCGTTCAATATTTTCCAATGCCACTTGGCCTCGCTCGAGCGTTGGTACGGTACTAATGATGTTTGAAATGGAACCGATCATATACATCATGCCTATGATGTATCCTGTCAGTACCTCTGGAGCTATGAGCCCAAAAGATGGAAACAGGAATATGAGGACACCGATGAGGGAGTAGAGGGAGACC
>JBKKBQ010000328.1:0-30188 GCA_046714015.1 Nitrospira sp. | reverse complement strand
GTCAGGATGTGCCTGATCGTGATGCAGAAAGGGGACCAAGGAAATTGGATGAGCGTGAGCATGGGGGTCTATATGACGGAAGGGAAGCAAAACTGCCACATCATAAGAGGATATCTTTAGCTGCGCTGCTTGCCCATCCACCGGCGAGTGGATCAGCTATCGTTGGGAGAATCAAATTCTGATGTGTGCGGCTAGATCGCCAGTAAGAACATTCAAGTCTGGGGTTAGACTGATTCCGAGACGTTCAAGCAGATATTCAGCGAGTTCGTCCTTATGATTCCTTGATTCTCCGGAACGAGAGAGGATTCTGTTTGCACTGCTGGCCATTATGTCTGCTACCTGCAGGAATACACTGCTCTGAGAATCCACAGCCACCAGATTGTCTACAATCAATCTGTTTTCATAAACACTTGCGGCAGCTTGCTTCAGCCTATCTTGCAGGTTAGCCATTAGGAGTTTATCTGCGCCCAGCTCCTCGCTATCTTTCCAGCCTTGAAGTATTCTGGGCAAAGGAGCCCTTCCGCTTGAATGTTCATGATTGATGCCCTTGATGAGTAGATGATAGTAGAGATCGCTCAGGGCAGCTTGTATGTCACCAAGCCCTCGCCTGGGCACGGAGATGAATTTGAAGCTAATCATGCCTCCTTGGGTTAGAAAGATATCAATGAGCTCTTTGTAAACCTCCACATCGTTTCTGCTCATCTCCGCGAAGTGAAACTCGCCCTTGAACTTTCTTCTGTCCTTCAGATCGTTGCTGGAACGCAGGAGCTGAAAACTTTCGGATCCGCTGGACAAGAACCAGAGACTGCCCACAATCAAATGAGAGGATGTTTTTCCGCTTTCATCCAAGAAAACTGCGTACACAGGGTGGTCTGGTGTGGTACGAGCAGTCTCTTTTTCGTCTTCCGCGAGGGTTCCACGATGCTCTCGAACTTCTGGGTCTGCAAGAAACAGCTTGTATTGATTCTGAATTCTCGCGCGTTCCCTTACAATAGATGTAAGTCGAGTGAGACGGGGGTAGTCTTCTGCGGCAATATATGAGCCATGAAAAGTTTCCCCTTCGAAGGTTTCCCAATGCTTCAATTGGAGCGCAATATCGGAATTTCGTGTGCTGGGGTAACGGTTCAAGAGCCAAGCAACACGTTGGCGTAAAGTAGAAACATCCGATGACCCAACCTGAGTGAGCAAAACTTGTCGTTCTTCTTCTATCTTCCTTTCACGGGTCGCTCTCGCTTCTTCCGGTGAGACTGGTTGTTCTTGATTTTCAGGCATCCTGCTAGACCATGGATTATGACTTGGTCAGTTTGAGCTTGGGCAACTTAGACAATCCTATATTCAACACCTCTCTCACATCCACAGGCCGATTCCTCACCGTTCGTTTCCGGTGCGCCAAGGCTACTTGCTTACTTTTATGCTAGGATGCCGCGCATGAAAGCGGCTGTGAATCTGCTCTGGGTGCTGCTCTCACTTCTTGGCTCGGTGGCTCTTGCCCACGTGGTCGGCGCTGTCAATCCTCACGAAAAAGTAAACGGACTCTGGCTGGTTGTGGCGGCGGCCTGCATCTATGTCCTGGCCTATCGGTTCTATGGCCGATGGCTGGCCACACACGTCGTTGGACTGAACAATCAGCACGTCACGCCGGCCGTGCGGCTGAATGACGGCGTGAATTTTCATCCGACCAATAAAATCGTGCTCTTTGGACATCACTTCGCGGCGATTGCGGGGGCGGGGCCACTGCTCGGTCCGGTCTTAGCGGCGCAATTCGGATTTGTGCCGGGGTTTCTCTGGCTGGTGATCGGGGCGGTGCTCGCTGGGGCGGTGCAGGATTTCATTATTCTCGTTGCCTCGATGCGGCGCAACGGGCGCTCGCTCCCCGAGATTGCGCATGATGAACTCGGCTCTATCACCGGCACGGCGACGGCCGTGGCGGTGCTCTTTATTGTCGTGGTCGCGTTGGCAGGACTTGGGTTCGCGGTGGTGAATGCGCTCTACCACAATGCCTGGGGCACGTTCACGATCGCGATGACGATTCCGATCGGCTTCATCATGGGCTTTTATCTGCAGAAGTTTCGTCCCGGTGCGGTTGCGGAAGTGTCGATACTTGGCGTGGTTCTGCTGATCGCCTCTGTGCTGTACGGCCGCGTGGTGGCGCAGTCGTCCTACGCGTGGTTGTTCGAGTTCGACAAGCCGGCGCTGATCTGGCTGCTGGCTGGCTATGGCTTTCTTGCGTCAGTGCTGCCCGGCTGGATGTTGCTGGTGCCACGCGGCTATCTTTCCACGTTCATGAAACTCGGCGTGGTCTTCCTGCTCGGCTTTGGCGTGATCCTCATGGCGCCGACGATCGAGATGCCGCGGGTGACGACGTTTGCCAACGGTGGTGGGCCGATTATTCCCGGCACGCTCTTCCCGTTTCTTTTCATCACGATCGCTTGTGGCGCGATCTCTGGCTTCCATTCGTTGGTCTCGTCCGGCACGACGCCGAAGATGATCGAGCAGGAATCACAGGCGGTGGTGGGGTACGCGGCGATGTTGCTGGAGAGTTTCGTCGGCGTGATCGCGTTAATCGCAGCCTCGGTGCTGATTCCAGGCGACTACCTGGCGATTAATACCACATTAGGCGCTGAGGCTTTGTCCGCGATGGGTTTTGCCCCATCGCGAATCGCGGAACTCTCACAAATGGTCGAGGTGGATGTGGCAGGGCGCCCCGGTGGGGCCGTGTCCTTGGCGGTCGGCATGGCCTCGATCTTCTCCGCGCTGCCTGGCATGTCTGGGTTGATGGCCTATTGGTATCAATTCGCGCTGGTGTTTGAGGCCCTCTTTATCTTGACGACGATCGATACGGGAACACGTGTCGCGCGCTATCTCATTCAGGAAATGGCGGGGCGGGTCTATGCGCCCTTCCGTCACATGAACTGGTTGCCCGGTGTCATGTTGAGCAGCGGCTTGGTGGTGGGGGCGTGGGCGTACTTGATCGGGACAGGAAGCATTTCGACGATTTGGCCGATGTTCGGTGCAGCGAATCAGCTGTTGGGCACGTTGGCTCTCTGTATCGGGACGACGGTCCTCATCAAGATGTGGAAGTCACCCTATCTTTGGGTGACGACGCTGCCGATGCTGTTTGTGGGCCTGATTACGTTGACCGGGTCGTATGAAATGTTTTGGATGTTCTTGAGGAAAGCTGGAACATTGGCAGCGGGACAGGCCTTTGCCCTCTATCTCGATGCGGTGTTGGTGGCATTGGTGGCGGTGTTGGGTGTGATCGTCTTGAGCGACAGTATGCGGCAGTGGTATGGCTATGTGGTCTTGAAGAAGCCGTTTACGTCGAGTGAAGTCGTTGTGGTGGCGGGTGGGGGATCGGTAGGGCAGATGCAGACGGCGATTCATTGTGAGGAAGAGAAGGGGTTTAAGTTGCCGCATGGAACAGGGTGCTGCTGAAGGCAGCATGGTGCAGTTCCCTTGCTCGCGCACCCCGCACGCAAGGATGATCAAAAGGTTATATCATGGGCAGTGCTCGGTGCATCCGCGCAGTAGAGACCGACCAGGACGCTCTTTGGGGGTTAGAAAGTAGGAGAAGGAGGAAATCGTGGCTGATCAGTTTTCGTTCGATGTGGTGTCGGAAGTGAATATGCAGGAGTTGAAGAACGCGCTGGACCAGGCGACGAAGGAGATCAAGCAGCGCTTCGACTTCAAGGACACGAAGACGGACATCACGCTGAAGGAGAAAGAAAAAGAGTTGGTCGTGATCTCCGATGACGAGTACAAGCTGAAGGCGGTGCAGGAGATCATCAAAACGAAGTGCGGGAAGCGTGGGGTGTCGTTGAAGGCCTTTGACTACGGCGCCGTGGAACCGGCGCTCAGCGGAACGGTGCGGCAGACGGCGAAAATTCAGAGCGGCCTCGCCTCGGAGAAAGCGAAAGAGATCACGAAGGCGGTCAAGGATTCCAAATTGAAAATCCAAGCGCAAATTCAGGGCGAGCAAGTGCGGGTACTCAGTAAGAGCAAGGACGAACTCCAGTCGGCGATCGCGTTTTTGAAGGGTAAGGATTTCGGGATCGATCTGCAGTTCATCAATTATCGATAAGCAGGACGCTGAAACGGGTCTCCCCCTGCGTTCTTGGTCGATCGCTCGCCTCAACGTGCAGAACAGAGCAGGTCTTGGTGTCAGACTCTCCCAGCTGCCTTGTTGGTAGTCCATGAGCGTCCTGAAGAAATCTCAAGAGTCCCGCATGAGCAACCTTCTCGTGGTTCTCGTTCTTGCCGCCTCGCTCTTCGGCTGCAATCGCAGCGACCCGATCGTTGTGTTGCAACTCCATCCGAACAATCCCGATATCATGTACGTGGCGACAAACGACTATATCTATAAGACCCGTGATGCCGGCCAGACCTGGTCGAATCTCTCTCAAGGAATGAGCTATTCCCGTGTGATCGCGATGGCAATCGATCCTGTTTATCCGGCGACGGTCTATGCAGGGACGAAGGGCGATGCTGTCTACAAGAGCCATGACGGAGGACAACGTTGGACATCAATGCGCTCGGGCCTCGATGACGTGACGATCACCTCCGTGGTGAATCAGTTTCTCTTCGATCCCGCCGACGCGCAGCACATCTTTCTTGCTACGACGATGGGCGTGTTTGAGACAAAAAACGGCGGAGTACAATGGACGAAGAAAATGAAGGGTATGAAAGAAGTGTTGATGGTCGTGACGCTGGGCATGGATCCGACCAGGCCTTCCATTCTGTACGCCGGAACCAGCGGCGGCGTCTACAAATCGACCGATCAGGCCGGCCATTGGGAAAAAATGAACAACGGGCTGGTTCCGCCGGATATGCTGAAAACGTCGCGAGCCTTGAACGTCACCGCGATTCTGGTCGATCCGTACGAGCCTGATACGATCTATGCCGCCTCGCTGGCGGGGCTGTATAAATCAACGGATGGGGCTACGTCGTGGAAGCGAATCGGAGAGTCGCTTGCCGATCAGATGATCATTACCATGGTGCTCGATCGAGCGCGTCGAGGCGTGATCTACATCACGGGGCGGGATGGAGTGCATCGAAGTGAAGATGCCGGGGCGACGTGGAAACTGATCAACAGCGGGTTGGCAACCACCAACATCAGAACAATCGCACAAAGCGCGACGGATCCAAAACTGTTCTATGCCGGCACCAACGGCAGCGGTTTGTATCGCAGTAAAGATGCGGGAGAAACGTGGGAGTCGATGCCCATGGTCGGGGGCAAGTCGTAAGAAAGGACTATCGTCTCTGGCTGTTCAGGTCGGAATCTCCGATAGTGGCACCGACTCCGCGTCGTGGAAGAGCGGAAGTTCCTTCACGATTTTGCGCGTGGTCGACTTCGAACCCAGTGCTGCTGGACATGGAGGTGTCTTGTATATCCGTTCCTGGCCGATGGGGGATGTGACTGTCGTGAACATCATCCCCTCTCCGCGGGCGAAGTGATTCTCCCACATTGCTATAGGGAGACACCGAGGCTCCGATGTCCGCCCCAAAGTGGGAATTCAACTTGGTGTCCTCAATGTCTCCTCCGATTCTTGAACGCAAGGTCGTATCTTGAATCTCCATCCCGGTCGGCGCCGATGATGGCGGCCTTTTGGCTTTGAACTCTTTTTTGATCGCCTCTTCATCCTCTTGGATCTGCGCTTTGGCCCGGCCGCTGGTTTCGTAGTCGACTTCGCTGAGACCTTGCTGTGCCTCCTTCAATTTATCCAGTCGTTCCTTGAGTCGAAAAAGGTCTGCACGTGCGTGTGCGACGGTTCCGACAATTTCGCTGAGCGTGAATTGGCGAGCGAACGTGCCGAGCTTCGGGCCTCGTGCAGCGCCGCCGCCCAACCCCCCATTTCCAGACCCAACACCGAATCCGGCGGAATTGAAAATGCCCTTTTGCTGTACGGCTTTGAGTATGTGGTTAGCCTCATCGATCAAATCGACGATTTCCGCTGGTGCGTCGTTGTCGGTCAAGCAGCACGAGACGAACGTCCGATAGCGATCTGAAAATTTGGAGGCTGCGTTCTGCAATTCCACGATCTTTATGGGATCGCGGTCTGGAAGATCGAAGCCCTGTCGGTGTGCATTTTCCTGGAAAGACTCTGCCGCTTGTTGGTCATAGAGTGGGTCACATCCGTGGCCTTTTTTCGTGGAAATCTGCTGGTCGGGGGTCTTGGTCGAGCACCAATAGACCGGTGCCGGTTGGTTGAAAGGATTATCAGGATTGAAGTCCTTCGCATCGGCCTGTCCCAAGCAGAGGAATGGAACGCTGAGGAGCAGGAACGGTCTGGCGCACGAGGAAACCGAATAGTTTGTACACATGGGAGCATTCTCTAACCGAAATCCCTTGAAGTCAACGAAACTCTGCGAGTTTGATGGCTTATTGGCTGGATCGACGCTCGTCATTGGTCCGAAGTGGCGTACCCTGTCGCAATTGACGTACAAATTGATCGAACGCGGGTCTGTTCCCTGTGGCAATTTCCATCCTCTCCTGCACCTGGATTAGCGCACGCTAAGTTACTGAAAATACAGTTGACAACCAAAAACGCGAGAGTATACTTCGTCTGGTGTGGGTAAAAGTGGAAGCTAGTGGGTAATAGTATTGACCATGAAAACTTGCATATCCCAGTGCTTGGGCAGGAAGTCTGTTTTTGGCTTATTTCTGAGCGATCGAAAACTATTTTGGATTGTACGGTGGGATATGGTGGGCATGCAGAAATGCTTCTAGCATCTAGTCCATCTGGAACAAGGGTCATAGGGCTAGATCAAGATTCTCAGGCCATTGATTTTTGTAGGCGGCGCTTGAATCGATTTGGAGACCGTATTGTGTTGCGACAAGGAAATTTTCGGGATTTGAAGTCGCACCTTGCTGAAGCAGGTATCGCGACAGTCGATGCGGTGCTTTTCGATTTTGGAGTTTCCTCTCCACAGTTGGATGATCCCTCACGAGGTTTCAGCTTTCAGCGAGAAGGTCCGCTTGATATGCGCATGGACCAAACGATCGGGAACAGCGCCGCCGATCTGGTAAACCGTAGCCCTGAACACGAGCTCGCAGACATCATCTTTCAGTATGGAGAAGAGCGATATGCCCGGCGAATTGCTCGATCCATCGTGCAGGAAAGGCAACGTCGTCCGGTCGAAACCACAGGAGCACTCGTGTCCATCATCGCTCGGTCCGTGCCGGCGTCTTATCGACACGGCCGGATTCATTGTGCCACACGGACATTTCAGGCGCTTCGCATTGCAGTAAATCATGAACTGGATTTTTTAGAGTCGTCCCTTCGAGACGCGACAGAAGTGCTGGCCCCAGGTCGAAGGATCTGCGCAATCTCCTTTCATTCTCTCGAAGATCGTATCGTCAAGCATACATTCCGGTCTCTCTCGCAAGGGCTGGAAACCTCCCTGTCGATACTCACCAAGAAACCGATCCTTCCTTCTCCGGCGGAGTGTGAAGCGAATCCCCGATCGCGAAGCGCAAAATTACGAGTCGCTGAACGTCAACCGAGGATGGGGTATTTATGAAGACCGTCGCCGTTTTTGTGGGACTCTGTCTCGTATTCGTGTTTGTGTGGGAGCGCGTGGACGTGGTTCGGATCGGCTATCACATCGAGCGGTTGAAACGTGACAAGACGGTGCAGGAACGTCAACGGGATGAACTCCGCGTCAAGTTTTCCGCATTGAGTGCCTCCGACCGGATCGCGAAATTGGCGACAGAAAAACTCGGCATGAGTCAGCCGCAGCAAGGGCAGATCGTTGTGGTTCAGTCCAGGCCGAGTGGTGTGCATCCCTCAGGTGTTGCGTCGGTTGAGTTGAAAGTCGCCAGGAACTATCTTCCCGCAGGGAGGTTCTAGTGGCCGGTTCTCTTTCTCGCGGTCGTCGGTATGTCCTGTTGTTGCTGTTGTTGTGTGGTTTTGGAGTGGTTCTGTTCCGGCTGGTCACGTTGCAAGTGTTGCAGGCGGCTGAACTCTCCGTCAAGGCGGATCGACAGCATCAAAAGACGGTATCGTTGGAAGGCGCTCGCGGCACGATCGTCGACCGGCATGGCAAGGTTCTGGCCATGAATGTAGAAGTGCCGTCCGTATTCGGAGTTCCAAACACCTTAGACAGCCCTCTCAAGACCGCGCGGCAGTTGTCGCCGATTCTGCATGTAAGGACCGATGAGTTAGAACGAAAACTTCGACAGGAGCGGAGTTTCGTGTGGTTGGCTCGTAAGGTGGATCCTGAGCAGGGGCGTCGACTCGATCGTTTGTCGCTTGATGGAATCGGGGTTGTGATGGAAGGGAGGCGGTTCTACCCCAAAGGGCCGCTCCTGGCTCATGTGTTGGGTTTTTCGGGAATGGACGGCGAGGGTTTGGAAGGCGTGGAGCATCGCTACGAATCGTACTTGCATGGTGAGAAGCGGATGATGGTGCTGCAGCGTGATGCCTTAGGCCGTACGGTGTTTCCCAAGGGAATGACGGAACGGAGTCCGACGCCCGGCCATAGCCTCGCCCTTACGATCGATGAGGTGATTCAGTATGTCGCTGAAAGAGAGCTTGAGGACGCGGTTGGCCGTGCGCAGGCAAAGTCAGGAACAATGATTGTACTTGATCCAAAGACCGGAGCGGTGTTGGCTATGGCGGTGAGCCCGCGATTTGATCCCAATGCCGTGTCGGCTCTCAGCCCTGATCGCTGGCGAAACAGGGCGCTGACGGATGCCTATGAGCCGGGATCAACCATGAAGGCGATGATGGCTGCGGCGGCCATTGAGGAGCGAGTGGTACGGCCGAATACGATGGTGTTCGGAGAACATGGTCATATGACGGTCGCGAACACCGTGATTCATGATCATGAGCGACTAGGCTGGGTCTCCTTTGCTCAGGTGATTCAGAAGTCCAGCAACATCGGGGCGGCGAAGATCGGTATGGCGCTGGGGGAGCAGCGGCTCCATCGATATCTCCAGGCATTCGGGTTCGGACAGCGAACGGAGATCGACCTTCCTGGGGAGGGGACCGGATTGGTGAAAAATCCAAAAGACTGGCGGCGTCGTTCGGTCGCATCTATTTCCATGGGGCAAGAAATCGGTGTGACGCCGCTTCAAATGGTAGCTGCGGTTGCGGCCATCGCAAACGGAGGCGTGCTGATGAAACCCTACGTGGTTTCAGAAGTACGAGATGCCGAAGGCCACATCCTTAGACAGGTACTTCCGCAAGCCAAGCGGCGGGTCATTTCTCCGGAAACGGCCCGCAGCGTGACGAAGATTCTTGAAGGTGTCATCACGGACGGCACCGGGACGAAGGCGGCTATCCCGGGGTTCCGGGTGGCTGGGAAAACCGGCACAGCCCAAAAGATCGATCCACGAACCGGTACCTATTCGGTCTCTCGATTCGTGGCGTCTTTCACGGGGTACGTGCCGGCGGACAACCCTCAGCTTGCCATGATCGTGGTGATCGATGAGCCTCAGGGTGATGCGTGGGGCGGCGCTGTCGCAGCCCCCGTGTTTAGTCGTGTCGGGGAACAGGTGTTAGGCTACTTGGGCGTGCCATCGAATCAGCCTGTCACGTTGGCGATGGCTTCGCAGAAATCGTGATCGTACGTGGACATGTCGATGACCTTGGCAACCCTGCTTCAGGCGCTGGAAGGACAGGTAAGGATCCTTGATCGTTATGGAAATTTGGACGTGTCCGTCAACGCGATTACCGATGATTCTCGAGCCGTCTCGACCCATAGTCTCTTTGTCGCTGTGAAAGGCGAGCGGGTCGATGGGCATGAGTTTATTTCGATGGCAATGAGAGCGGGAATGGTCGCATTGGTGTCGCAGCAGCCGGTGCGCGAGGTGTCTGTTCCGTCGGTCCACGTTGACGACTCCAGAAAGGCGCTCGGCCTGCTGGGGAGCCGCTTTTATGGAGATCCCTCGTCGCAAATTCGGATGATCGGCGTGACTGGGACGAATGGGAAAACCACCACGACGTATGTCTGCAAAGCACTGCTGGAAGCCCTTGGCCGTCCGGTCGGGTTGATTGGAACCGTCGCCTATCAGATCGGTGAACGCACAATACCGGCCACGCACACGACACCTGGTTCTCTTGAACTGCAACAGTTGCTTGCCGAGATGGTGGCCGGCGGGTGCACCACGGCAGTGATGGAAGTGTCTTCTCACGCCTTGGCGCAGGATCGCACGAGCGGATGCGAATATGACGTGGGGGTCTTTTCGAATCTGACTCAGGATCATCTCGATTTTCACAAGACCATGGAGGAGTACTTTCAGGCGAAACTGAGACTGTTTACAGGATTGAAGAGGGGGCGTAAGGCGAATAAACGGGCGATCGTCAACATCGATGACCCGTATGGAACTCGGGTTGTCGAGTGTTGTCCTGCCCCGGTTTGGACCTATGGATTAAAGACCAAGGCGGATCTGTGCGCGGAAGCGGTGCAGATGTCTCTTCAGGGGACAACCTTTACTGCTGCGACCCCGGTCGGGAGCTTCCCCATCGAGAGTCATCTCGTGGGTGAGCACAATGTCTATAACTTACTCGCTGCCATCGGGGTTGCGCTTCACGAAGGGGCCACACCCGCGCAAATTCGTGAGGCCGTGGCGAAGGTCGTTAACGTGCCAGGACGGTTCGAGCGTGTGATCGCAGGCCAGCCGTTTACGGTGGCCGTAGATTACGCCCACACCGAAGACGCGCTGGTCCGATTGCTGACGGCGGCACAAGCGCTGAAAACTGGACGCATCATCATGGTCTTTGGGTGCGGTGGAGACCGCGACCGAGGAAAGAGGCCGAAGATGGGAGCAGCGGCCGTGCGCTACAGCGACGTCGTGATATTGACCTCGGACAACCCCCGAACCGAGGACCCCCTCTCAATTCTGGAACAAGTGGAAGTGGGCGTGATCGAGGCGCTGCGACAACGGCCACACGTGCAGTACAAAAAAGTGCCTGATCGGCGGGAGGCCATCGAAGCGGCGGTGCGGGAAGCCCATCGCGCAGATATGGTGTTGATCGCCGGGAAAGGGCACGAAGACTACCAGATCATCGGCACGAAGAAGGTTCATTTCGACGATCGCGAGGTGGCGCGCGACGCCATCGAACGACTTGGAACCCGCGTCTAGCTCACGGGTGCAGGCGCCGGTCGGGCATGGAAGTATCCAGATGACTTTGTTTACCGTCGAAGAATTACGGGAAGTGATCAGTGCGAAAGTCTTGGCCGGCGATGGGGCTGGTTGGGCGAAGCAGCGTATCCGGCGAATCGGCCTCGATACCCGGTCTCTTCAACCCGGGGATCTCTTCCTTGCCCTGCGAGGAGATCGATTCGACGGACACGACTTTGTGGCCGCAGCACTGTCGAACGGAGCGGTCGGGGCGATCGTGCTCGATTCCTACGATGTGTCCGGACTTGCCTTGAAGCGCAGCTCGAAGCGGACCCGGCCGGTTATCCTCGGCGTCAGCGATCCACTCCACGCCTACCAGCAGCTGGCGGCCTTCCACCGAAATCGATTTCAAATTCCTGTCGTGGCAGTCACGGGCAGCAACGGTAAGACGACGACGAAGGAAATGGTCGCCAGTGTCATGGCCCATCGCTGGAAGATTCTCAAAACCGAAGGCAATCTGAACAACCGTGTGGGCGTTCCGCAGACCGTGCTCCGACTCAACGATCGACACAAGGGAGCGGTCATCGAGATGGGAGTCGATCATCTTGGTCAGACGGCCAGGCTGTGCGAAATAGCCCGACCCACGATCGGGATCATTGCGAACATCGGCCCCGACCACTTGGAATTCTTCGGGACGATGGAGGTATCAGCTCAGGCCAAGGCGGAGTTGCTCGATTTTCTCCCTACCGATGGGACCGCAATCTTGAACGCGGATGATCCGTATTACGACTATCTCGCGGCGCGGGCTCGATGTCGTGTGGTGTCGTTCGGCCTCTCACCAAAGGCCGATATTCGTGCCACGGACATGATATCCGACGGACGCAATGGGACGATCTTTCGTCTTCAGCTCACAGGAATAGTGCGCCACACCATTGTTCATATTCGAGTCCAGGGAGAGCACAACGTCACCAATGCCTTGGCCGCCGGAGCGGTCGGTTCGATCCTGGGCTTGTCCGGAGCGGTGATCGCTCAGGGACTGTCCCGTTTCCGACCCGCTGCTATGCGGTCGCAGGTGCTGGTCAATCAGGGCGTGAAGCTGATCATCGATTGTTACAACGCTAATCCTGCCTCCATGAAAGCGGCGGTACAGTTGCTCGCGCAAACGGAGGCCAAACGAAAGAAAATCGCCGTTCTTGGAGACATGCTGGAACTCGGCCCGCATGCCGCTCAGATGCACGAGGAAGTCGGCGAATTCTTGGCTCGCCAAGGTATCGATCAGCTTGTGGTCTGCGGGCTATTAGGGCACAGCCTCGCCAAAGGGGCGAAACGGGCAGGACTGGATCAATCCCATATTCTCGAAGTGTCGGATGCACGCGCCGCCGCCATCGCCGTGAAAAGGGTCGTGCAACCGGGTGATGTCGTGCTGATCAAAGCGTCGCGCGGTATGAAGTTAGAGCTTGTCGCCGACGCACTCCAAGGAGCGAAACGTTCGACGAGGAAGGCTTCGTAACGGTCGTCCCGGCTATGCTGTATATCTGGCTCTATCCGTTCCATAAAGAATTCTCGTTTCTGAATGTCTTTCGTTATCAGAGCTTTCGCATCATTTACGCCGCTGTTACGGCGTTCCTGATCGCATTCGTGCTCGCGCCGTGGGTGATCCGAAAGCTCCAAGAAATCAAGTTAGGCCAACAAGTACGCGACGACGGACCGAAGCGGCATTTGGCCAAGAGCGGGACGCCTACGATGGGCGGGATTCTGATCATCTTTGCCGTTACGCTGTCGACACTCCTCTGGGCAGACATCTCACGGCCGCACATCTGGCTGGTTCTTGTCGCAACGCTGGGATTTTGTGCCATCGGATTTGTAGATGACTACCTCAAGTTCATCAAGACACGGTCGAAGGGGCTTTCGGCGTCGCAAAAGTTCACGGCGCAAATAGCCGTCGCGCTCATCGTAGCGCTGATTTTGTACTCGCTGCCCGGCTACAACACGAAACTGAGTGTGCCGTTTTTCAAGAATTTCACGCCTGACTTGGGATGGTTTTATGTTGTGTTTGCCGTCGTGGTGATCGTCGGAAGTTCCAATGCCGTCAACCTCACTGATGGTCTCGATGGGTTGGCCGTCGGTCCGGTGATGATTGCCGCGTTGGCGTACACCGTGGTCGCGTACGTAACCGGTCACCGATTGATGTCGGAATATCTCCTGATCCCGCACATCGACGGAGCCGGAGAGTTGGCGGTCTTCACGGCGGCCATCCTGGGTTCGAGTCTTGGGTTCCTGTGGTTCAACACCTATCCAGCCTCAGTCTTTATGGGAGATGTCGGTTCGCTCCCGCTCGGGGCTGCTCTTGGCACGGTCGCGGTCATCAGCAAGCATGAGTTGTTGTTGCTGCTGGTCGGCGGCGTCTTCGTGATCGAGGCCGTCTCGGTCATTTTCCAAGTCGCCTCATTCAAATCCCGAGGGAAGCGGATCTTCCTCATGGCTCCGATTCACCACCATTTTGAGATGAAAGGCTGGGAAGAGCCGAAAGTCGTCGTGCGTCTGTGGATCATCGCCATTTTGCTGGCGCTATTGAGCTTGAGCACGCTCAAATTGAGGTGATGGGGATGGTGGGGGTGGACACCGCGCAGTTGGCAGGAGCACGCGTCACGGTCGTCGGGCTGGCACGGAGCGGCGTAGCCGCTGTCCGCTTATTGCAGGAAGCCGGCGCATCGGTGACGGTGGCCGACCGGAAGGATCGAGGAGAGTTACTCGCGGTGCTTGGATCTCTGGATCAGGCAGCAACCCGCCTCGTGTTGGGCAGCGACTATGAATCCGCTCTCGATACGGCCGAACTCGTAGTCATTAGTCCGGGAGTCCCCTATCGGTTGGAGGCCCTTGAACGTGTTCGTCGCCGAGGTGTGAAGGTCATCAGTGAACTCGATCTCGCGTCGCGGTTTCTTTCCGCTCCCATTCTGGCCTTGACCGGCACCAATGGGAAGAGCACGACGGTCACGCTGATCGGGAAGATGTTGCAAGAGAGCGGCAAGCGGGTATTTGTCGGCGGCAATCTAGGCACGGCGATCAGTGAGGCCGCCATAGCATCGCTGCAAGCCATGAAGACGGAACGTCCATGCCCGTACGACACGCTGGTGGTGGAGGTGTCCAGCTTCCAACTGGAAACCGTCGAGCGGTTTCATCCATGGATTGCGGGGATTCTCAACGTGACGGTGGACCATCAGGATCGCTATGAGTCGATCGACGAATACGTCGCGGCCAAAAACAGAATTTTCGAGAACCAAACTCCGTCCGACTACGCCCTCTTCAATCTGGATGATTCGAAGGTGGCTCCTCTGCGGCGGAACGTGAAGGCTTGCGCACTGGGTTTCACCAGGACCCAGGTATTGCCTTCTGATCTGACAGGGGGAACCTATCTCGATCGAGATCGCATTATGACGACCGTGGGAGGCCAGACTCAGGAGATCTGTGCGCGGAGCGAGGTCAAGATCATCGGCAGTCACAACATCGAAAACGCCATGGTGGCTGCTACCTATGCGCTCTTGAGTGGGTGTCATCTCGCTATCATTCGTCAGGTCCTCAGGGAGTTTCCTGGATTGGAACATGCCTTGGAGGTGGTTCGAGAGCGGCGGGGCGTACGGTTCATCAACGACTCCAAGGGAACCAACGTGGATGCGACATTCAAAGCATTGGAGAGCATTGATCAACCGATTTGGCTGATTGCCGGTGGACGCGACAAGGGAGGGGATTTTTCTCGGTTGGTTCCCGCGATTCGTCGGAGAGTGAAGCGGCTCATTCTGATCGGTGAAGCGACGCCGCTGATTGCGAAGGCGATGGAAGGCTATCAGGCGGTCGAACGGGCCGACACATTGAAGCAGGCCGTTGAGTCGGCGGCATCGGGAGCGTCTGTCGGCGAAGTGGTGCTGCTGTCGCCGGCTTGCGCGAGTTTCGACATGTTTGCCGATTATCAAGACCGAGGGCGGCAGTTTAAAGCCCTCGTGCAATCTTTGCCGGAGTAAAGACAGCAAGACAGAGGAGCATTGACGCTGAAAAATGTCACAGAGATCTGCAGGGACTTTGGCTTTGCCATGGTCCACCGTCAGCCCGCGTGCTCCGAAGCCGGTGGGGATGGATCATATCTTGTTGTGTGTGACCATCACGCTGGCGCTGGTCGGTCTGGTAATGGTCTTCAGCGCGAGTGCGGTGGTGGCGGGCAACCGATTCCACGATTCCTGGTACTACCTGAAGCGGCAACTAGTCTGGATGGCCTTTGGTTTGGTGCTTCTGCATGTGGCGTCCCGGGTGGATTACATCTGGTGGAAACGTCTTGCGCTTCCTCTCCTCGGTCTTATCCTCGTGTTGCTGGTGGGAGTCCTCATCCCCTCAATCGGTGTCGCCGGCCACGGGGCCAGGCGCTGGATACCGCTGGGGCCCATTTCGATTCAGCCGGCCGAGATGGCGAAGTTGATCGGTGTGTTCTATCTCGCTGCGTACGTCGCAAAAAAGGAAGATCGGCTCCAGCATTTCTCAACCGGGCTGTTGCCGGCGCTGCTCGTTATTGGGGTCCTCAGTGGATTGATTCTATTGGAGCCGGACTTGGGAACCGTGGTGGTGCTGGGGCTGGTGACGGGAGGGCTCTTATTTGTCGGGGGTGCGCGTCTGTCTCACCTCTCCACACTGGCTTTATCGGCTGTGCCGATCGGGCTCGCACTCGTCCTGACATCCGGCTATCGGCGCCAGCGGCTCATGGCGTTTCTAGAACCGTGGAGGGATGCATCGGATACGGGATTCCAGATTACTCAATCGTTCTTGGCGTTCGGCAGCGGGGGACTCTTCGGCGTCGGGTTGGGGGAAGGCAAGCAGAAACTCTTCTTTCTGCCAGAAGCCCATACCGACTTTGTGCTGGCACTCGTCGGCGAAGAGCTGGGGTTCGTTGGAACGGGGATCATCGTGCTCTTCTTCGCGCTCTTCGTGCTCCGGGGATTTCAGATCTCCACCAGAGCGCGAATTCCGTTTGGCCGCTATCTGGGAATCGGCATCACGACGCTCATCGGTATCCAGGCGCTGATCAATGCCTGTGTCGTGACGGGGTTGTTGCCGACCAAAGGGCTCACCTTGCCGTTCGTCAGTTATGGCGGGTCCTCCTTGCTGATTTGCCTGACGGGAGTCGGGATTTTGCTGAACATCTCGCGGGATCGGCAGGCTGGACGAGAAGAGACGAGACAGCAGAACGGACGTGGCTGGGCGAGTCGACTATGACGATTGTGATCGCCGCGGGCGGAACCGGTGGGCATCTCTATCCGGCGGTCGCGCTGGCTCGAGAGTTTCTGCGCCGCGATCCTTCCGCGAACATTCTTTTTGTCGGAACGGTGCGCGGGGTCGAGTCCAAGGTACTCGCTCATGAGGGATTCGAGTTGGCGTTGATCACCGCGAAGCCGGTCATGGGAAAGGGACTGCTGGACGTCGTACGGGGAGTGCTTTCTGTGCCTATTGGGATCCGGCAGTCCCTGGACATTCTGAAGCGGCGGCAGGCTGATCTCGTGATTGGAGTGGGGGGCTATACGAGTCCGACCATGTTGGTTGCTGCTGCCTTGAAAGGAATTGCCCGGGTGATTCTGGAGCCGAATGCCTATCCCGGATTGGCCAACAAAGTGGTCGCTCCCTTTGCGCAGCGGATTTTTTTGGCCTTTGAGTCGGCCGAAGCTTCGTTTGACCGGCGAAAGGTGCGCGTCGTCGGAACCCCGATTCGGCAGGAGTTTTTGGTGCAAACAAACAACAGCGCGTCAACCAAGCAGGATGGCCGGCACTTGCTGATTTTCGGTGGGAGCCAGGGAGCCAGGGCCATCAACAGTGCGGTGTTGGAAGGACTACCTCTCCTGAGCCAACGTCTTCCCGGCTTGACCATCACGCATCAGACCGGGGAGGAAGATTGTGAGCGAGTCAGCGAGGCGTACCGCAAAATGGGCGTCCAAGCCAAGGTCGTTCCCTTTCTTTATGATATGCCCGCTGTGCTGCGGACGGCCGATCTGGTGGTGGCTCGTGCCGGTGCGATGACGATTGCCGAGCTGACAGCCTGTGGGAAAGCCGCGATTCTGATTCCGCTGCCGACGGCGATCTATAACCACCAGATGAAGAATGCGCGGGCGATGGAAGCGGCGGGAGGTGCCGTCGTTCTTCCACAGGCGGAACTCACCGGAATGAAACTGGGTGAGATGATCGAAACTCTCCTATCGGACCTGCAGCGGCTGGGGACGATGCAACGGAAGAGTGTGGAGATGAGACGAATCGATGCCGGCGAAGTGATCGTCGGTGAATGTTACGCGCTCATGGGAGTGACACATGACATCAACCAATCTACTCGAGCGACCGGAGGTTAGTGTTGTTGGGGAACGGGGCATTCGATCACAGATTTCCGCAGGACGACAAAGGCTAAACCGTATGACGCTCTTTCGCAAGACACAGCAGATTCATCTCGTTGGCATCGGCGGAGCCGGCATGAGCGGCATCGCCGAAGTCCTCCTCACCATGGGATACAAAGTGACCGGTTCAGATCTGCACGCGTCGGAAACGACGAAGCGACTGGAAGAACTCGGTGGGAAAGTGTTCATCGGACACCAAGACAGCAATGTGGGGGAGGCGCAAGTCGTGGTCATCTCTTCCGCCGTGGCGGCGAGTAACCCAGAAGTTGTGGCGGCAAAGGCCAAGCAGATTCCAGTAATTCCGCGGGCGGAGATGTTGGCGGAACTGATGCGTCTGAAGTTTGGGGTGGCCATCGCCGGTGCTCATGGAAAAACCACCACCACGTCGATGGTCGCGAATGTGTTGGCGCAGGGTGGCCTCGATCCCACGATGGTGATTGGAGGCAAGGTCAATGCTTTGGGCAGCCACGCACGGCTTGGACGGGGCGACTTGCTCGTGGCGGAGGCAGACGAAAGCGATGGATCGTTTCTCCGTCTCTCCCCGACTCTCGTGGCGGTGACCAATCTGGATCGCGAGCACCTTGATCACTACGGGTCGATGGAACGCATCAACGACAGCTTCCTAGAGTTCATCAACAAAATCCCATTTTATGGATTGGCGGTCTTGTGCGCCGATGACGATCGTCTGGCCGCACTGTTCCCTCACCTGGTCAAGCGGTATCACACCTATGGGCTTCGAGATCGGGATGGGATGGCACCTGATTTCAAGGCCACCGACATCAGCTTGAGGCAATGGGGTGCCGAGTTCCGGGCGCATTTCCGTGGAAAGAATCTTGGCCCATTCCGACTGGCCGTGCCGGGCATCCACAACGTGTCCAATGCGTTAGTGGCCATTGCCATCGGCACCGAGCTCGACATTCCTGTCGATCTGATTCGCAAAGGGTTGGCGGCCTTCACGGGAGTCGAACGGCGGTTTCATTTGCGAGGCGAAGCCCGCGGTATCATGGTGGTTGACGATTATGGCCACCATCCCACCGAGGTGAAAGCGACCCTCGCTGCCGCCAAGCAGGGCTGGGACCGTCGATTGGTGGTCCTGTTCCAGCCGCATCGATACAGCCGGACGAGGGATTGCATCGCAGAGTTCGCGCATGCCTTTGATCACGCTGACATGCTGTTCGCGACGGAAATTTATCCGGCCGGTGAATCACCAATCCCGGGAGTTTCCGGAGCCGCCCTCGCTGAAACAGTCAAGTCGGCGGGCCATCCGTCGGTGACCTTCATCGAGCGCAAGGAAACGCTCCCGGATCAGGTGCTGCCTCATTTAAGGCCGGGCGACCTTGTCCTCACGTTGGGCGCGGGGGATATCTGGAAGGCAGGAACCGGAATTCTTTCGCGGCTTGAGTCTGCTTGATGGCGCATGAAACACCGGGTGCACACAGATGGAACGAAGGGACGACCAATGCGGGCAGGGCGCAGATTGGAAGCCGCCGTGGCCGGCGTTCGCGGGGGGGTTCGCTTCAATGCACCGCTTAAAGAGTATACGTCGTTCCACATCGGTGGTCCGGCCGATGTGTTGGTGGAGCCGGCTGACGTGGAGGATGTTATTCGTCTTGCCAAGCAGACGCACGAGCAGAAACTTCCGATCTTTGTGTTGGGCGGAACCAACCTCCTCGTTCGGGACAAGGGTATTCGGGGTGTGGTGGTCAGTTTGGAAAAATTACGCGCGATCAAAGAACAACCGGGGTCCGTTGTGTATGTCGAAGGAGGCGTCGGTATGCCGACGCTGATCGGCCATGCGATCCGCCGGTCTTTGGGGGGATTGGAATGGGCGGCCGGTATCCCCGGCACCGTCGCAGGTTGTGTGGTGATGAACGCGGGGACCAGACTCGGTGAAATGAAGGACTCGGTGAAGGCCGTCCGGATGGTGTCGCCGAACGGCGCACTGATCGACTGTCCGGCAGAAGCTATCGAATTTCGATATCGCCGGGCGACCTTGCCGCCGGGTGTGGTGGTCGGAGTATGGCTCCAGCTGAGGCCGGGAGTGCGGGGGGACATCGAAAAGGTCGTGAAAGACTATCTCCATTACCGCCGCGATACGCAGCCGCTCACGTTACCGAGCGCCGGCTGTGTGTTCAAGAATCCGCCGAACGATTCGGCAGGGCGAGTCGTTGAAGCGGCAGGGCTCAAAGGAACATCGGTCGGTGATGCGCAGGTTTCGACCAAGCATGGAAATTTTATCGTGAATCACGGGCATGCCAGTGCTGCCGACGTACTCTCGCTGATCAAGAAGGTGCGCGCTCAAATCGCTCGAACGATGGGGATCAAGTTGGAGCTGGAATTGAAAGTCGTGGGTGACGCGTAGCGAAAGGGAAGAGTCGTGACAATGGGTTGTCTAACAAGTGCTCGGATCGGCGTGCTCATGGGCGGACGATCTTCAGAGCGGGATATTTCGCTGAAGACCGGTCAGGCTGTCTATCAGGCGCTGATCCGTCGAGGATACGATGCGGTGACCATTGATGTCACCGATCGTCTGCATCGGGATTTGGAGGATCAGAAAGTCGCCCTTGCCTTTCTCGCGCTGCATGGACCGGGCGGTGAAGACGGAACCGTCCAGGGATTTCTCGAGACATTGGGAATACCCTACACCGGGTCCGGTGTACGCGCGAGTGCCGTGGGTATGCACAAGGCAGTCACCAAAACGTTACTGGCGGCACAGGGGATTCCGTTACCTGCCGGCGCCGTTGTGCGGGAATGCGACAGGTTGTCATTGGCGAAGGTTCTGAAGCAGGCAACACTGAACTTGCCGATCGTCGTCAAGCCGGTTTCACAGGGGTCCACGATCGGGGTGACGATCGTACGTCGCGGCAGCCAATGGAAGGAGGCGCTCGCCCTTGCGCATCGCTATGATCCCGAGGCGATGGTGGAGAGCTATATTCCCGGACATGAAGCGACCGTGTCTATTCTGGGAACAGCGGCGGAAGGCCCGAACGTGCTCCCTGCCATTGAAATCGTGGCGCCGGCTGGTTTTTACGACTTCTCGGCCAAGTACCAGAAGGGCAAGACCCGGTATCTTTGTCCCGCTCCGCTCCCTCCCAAGGTGGTGCACCGCATCAGTGAGCTAGCGCGGCGAACCTACGAGGTGTTGGGGTGCGAGGGAGCCGCTCGCGTGGATTTTCGTATCACTCCGAGAGGGCGGCCCTATGTCTTGGAGATCAATACCGTTCCCGGAATGACGGAAACGAGTCTGCTGCCTATGGCCGCAGCTCAGGTGGGAATTGCGTATGACGACTTGGTCGAACTGATTCTGCAGTCGGCACTCGATCGTGCGCGTCGCTTTGCACGGGTAGTCCCAAAGGAGTGAGTGTGATGCGATTCTTGGGAAAAAGGCGGCGACCCCTTCCAGAGGGGCCCCGACAGAATCAGTGGAAGGATCCGCGAGGAGAGAAAGCGGCGCAGGAAGCCGGGCGGGCCAAAACAGCCGGGCGAAAAGCCCTTGCTCGATGGATCGGCGTGGCGACCGGTGCGATACTCGCGGCATGGCTCATTGTGATGGGTGTGAAATATTCCGGCCCTGCCCTCCAAACGTTGCTGGAAATCAAAACCATCACGGTCGAAGGAGACCACCACATCGATAAACGGAACGTGCTCGAGCTGGCCAAGGTAAAACCTGGTATAGGACTCCACCATATTGTCACGAGAGTTATTGAGGAGCGGGTGGAATCTCATCCGTGGGTCAAAGAGGCCGAAGTGACCCGTGTTCCGTTTCATGAGTTACGCATCTCCCTCGTCGAACGCATACCGGCCGCCGTCATCCGGGCCGACTCCCAGAATTTTCTGGCCGATGCGGAGGGGCATGTGCTGACCAGGCTCGGTCAGACCGATGATCACGCCTTGCCGCTTGTGACGGGAATCGATTCCAACGGCCTGTTGGAAGGGACTGCCTCGGTGAGGCAGGTCATCGCGTCGGGCATCGAGCTTGCCAAATTGGTCGGGCAAACATTCGAAGGGCGGCTGCAGGTGAACGCCGAAAACCCGTCAAACCTCGTCGCCCTCGTGCAGGGAGTGCGATTCCAGTTCGGAGAAGAAGCGGTCGGAGCGCAGTGGGAACGGTTTCACCGCGTCAAACCGACGATCAAAACTCTGAACTTTGGCGGTCACGGACGCGGAGCGAACGAAGTGGATCTCCGGTACGAGAATCGGATCGTCGTACGGGAAGGGGGGTGAGGGCGGTGCCGAAACGGGATCAAATTCTGGTGGGACTCGACATCGGAACCACGAAGATTTGTGCGATCGTGGCGGAGATGACCGACGCCGGCGGGCTCAGCATTATCGGCGTCGGATCGAGTCCCTCCCGCGGCCTACGCAAGGGAGTCGTCGTTGATATCGAAAGCACCGTCGAATCCATCAAGAAAGCGGTCGAAGAAGCGGAGTTGATGGCGGCCGTCCAGATCAACTCGGTCTACACCGGCATTGCGGGCAGCCATATTTCTGCTGAAAACTGCAAGGGCGTCGTGGCGCTGAAACGAGCCGAGGTGACCCGCGAAGATATCCAGCGGGCCATCGAAAGCGCTCGCACTCTCGCCGTGATTCCCCACGAACGCAGGATTCTTCACGTGTTGCCGCGAGAGTTCATGGTGGATGGGCAGGAAGGCGTGCGCGAACCATTGGGCCTGTCGGGTAATCGTTTGGAAGTCAACGTCCACGTCATCACCGGCGCCGTGACCTCTGCACAGAACATCGTGAAGAGCGTGAATCGAGCCGGACTCGACGTCGTCGACATCATTCTCCAGCCGCTGGCGTCCAGCGAGGCGGTGTTGAGCCAAGAGGAGCGCGACCTCGGCGTGGCGATGGTGGATTTGGGAGGAGGGACGACGGACCTGGCTATTTTTCTGGACGGCAGCATTCGTCACTCGGCGGTCCTTCCCATCGGCGGCCAAAATTTGACGAAAGATTTGGCCATTGGTCTCCTCACCTCACAAACCGAGGCTGAGAAAATCAAGACCCAGTATGGCGTGGCGCGGACTGAATTGGTGACCGGGCATCAGATGGTCGAAGTGCCGTCGGTTGGAGACCGGCCGGCTCGAACATTTTCCAGACGGGATATTGCCGAGATCTTGGAGCCACGCGTTGATGAGATGTTTGAGCTCGTCCGAAGGGAAATGGTGCGTGCCGGTTATGAAGGCATGTTGGGTGCCGGTGTCGTGATTACCGGCGGCACGTCATTATTGGACGGTATGCTCGATGCCGCGGAGAAGGTCTTGAACTTGCCGGCACGCCGAGGCATCCCTTCCGGTGTGGGAGGGTTACGCGATATCGTCGGCCATCCCAGTCATTCGACCGGGGTCGGTCTGTTGTTACATGCCCGGCGACATGTCGATGAATTAGAAACGGCCGGGCTTCGCAATGGTGGAACCTGGGCCAAGATGCGTGGGTGGACGAAACGGGTGTTGGAGGTCTTTTAACCTTTGAAACCCTTGCGGGCGGCAGGTGGGTCGTCGTGCGAGGCGAAGTGAGGAGGTGCCCAATGTTCTCATTCCAAGAAGATATGCTATCGCCGGTCCGCATCAAGGTGATCGGAATCGGCGGTGCCGGGTGCAACGCGATCAACACGATGATCACCTCCGGACTCGCGCGTGTCGATTTTATCGCAGGTAACACCGATCTTCAGGCGCTTGATCGGTCTCTGGCACCCTATAAGATCCAGCTCGGGCCGGAACGAACCCGCGGGTTGGGCGCGGGGGCAAAGCCTGAGATTGGGAGAGATGCCGCGCTGGAGAGTAAAGAGCACATCCGAGAATGCCTCGAAGGGGCCGACATGGTCTTCGTCACGGCCGGAATGGGAGGCGGGACCGGCACCGGGGCCGCCCCCATTGTAGCCAGCATCGCCCGTGAAATGGGCATCCTCACGGTAGGCGTCGTCACGAAACCGTTTCAGTATGAAGGCCAACGACGACACAAGCACGCGGAAGAAGGAATTCGCGACCTGCGTCGGCACGTCGATACCTTGCTCATCATTCCGAACCAACGGCTGCTCGGGATCGTCGATAAATCGACTCCGCTTCTCGAAGCGTTCAAAGTCGCGGATGACGTGTTGCGGCAAGCGATCCAAGGCATCGCCGACGTCATTACGACCACGGGGCATGTGAACGTCGATTTTGCCGATGTCCGTACCGTGATGTCGCACACCGGACGAGCGGTCATGGGCATGGGCGTTTCCTATGGGCCGAATCGGGCGATCGAAGCGGCTCAAAAGGCCATGTGCAGTCCTCTCCTGGAGGAAGGAAGTGTCGAGGGGGCCCGCGGCGTGCTCCTGAACATTACGGGAGGCCCCAGCATGTCGCTGCACGAGATCGAAGAAGCCGCCTCGATCATCCAACAGACGGCGGATCCCGAAGCCAACATCATTGTCGGTCAGGTCATCAACCCGGACATGGGCGAGGAACTTATCATTACGGTGATTGCGACCGGGTTTGAACGAGAAGAGGACTCGGCTGCCGCCACGATCGGAGTTGATAGGGGAATGAGTCGATCGGCCAAACCCGTCCCACCAGTGTTGGCAGGCATGGGTGCGTCACTGGGGGTCGATCGACCGATGAAAGACCTCGATCGTCCCGCCTTCCTGAGAAGAATGAACGATGCGCGAGAGTCGATGGACCGGGCGGTGTTGACTGCCGAAGATGAATGGGATGTGCCGACCTTTCTTCGCAAACAAACAGACTGATCTCGTGCATTTCTTCACGTGATGAGGTATTGAACGTGACTATGACAAGCGCATCGGTCATTACCGTCCCGGCATTTGCGGATAGCGGGAGTCCGGTCAGCCATTTTTTCGGGACCCGTCGGCATGCCGTGGGGCTTGGCCTTGAAGTGGGGATTCCGCGGAGGGGTTTAGCAGGCGCGGCATCGTCTTCGTGGACGCTCTCAGTGAAGCAAGTCCATGGAACGGAGGCGCTGGTGGTGGACCGTGCCTTGAGCACGACGGACCGATTTGTGGGCGGCTGGGATGCCTTGGTCACTGATCAACCGGGGACCATGGTGGCGGTGCGGACGGCAGATTGTGTTCCAATCCTAATACAGGATCCCAAGCGAGGGGTCGTGGCCGCCGTCCATGCCGGCTGGCGAGGTGCTGTTGCCGGCATTGTCCCAAAAACGCTGGCGCTGTTGGAGTCTCGCTTCGGCTCCCGTCTGGAGCATGTACGGATCAGTATAGGCCCATCCGCCGGGGTTTGCTGTTATGAAGTGGATGAGCCGGTTCTCGACCGTCTGCATCAGGGATTTCCGGATTGGAACAAGGTGGTTCGAACGGGTGGAGGCGGAAAAGCGCATCTTGATTTGAAAGCGCTCGTCAAGGAACAGGCGCGGGCTCTCGGCGCGACACCGAAGTCCATCACGACCGTGAACCTGTGTACGATTTGCCACGAAGACCTCTTTTTTTCCTATCGGCGGGAGGGGAAAGTCAACGGTACTATGGTCAGTGCCATCGGGTTGCCGATAAGGCGAAGATGAGTCAGACTCTGCCAATTCTGCGGTTCTTCCGCTAAAATACAAGGACGGTTCGCTGAATGAGCGGCCGCGACCACTGCGTAAGGACGCGAGAAGACGATGGAGGCGCTCATCTCAGAAGCAATAACGAACCGCGTTCAATCGGTTCTGGCGAAGATCCGGTCGGCGGAAGAAAAAGCCGGACGTCCTGCCGGTAGCGTGCGACTCGTGGCCGCGACGAAGACCGTGACGGTCGAACACATTGCGGAAGGTGTGCGTGCCGGTTTATCCATCTTGGGTGAAAATCGTGTGCAGGAAGGACTTCCTAAGATAGCCGCCTTCACCCAGGCCCCGGTTCACTGGCACTTTATCGGACAGCTGCAACGGAGGAAGGTACGGTCCTTGATCGGTCTATTCGACCTGATTCATTCGGTGGATAGTCTAGCCTTGGCGCAAGAAATCGATCGCCGTGCTGGAGAAGCCGGTCGCCGGCAGGATATCTTGCTGGAAGTAAACATCGGGGGGGAACCAACAAAAGCGGGGTTTCATCCCGATGATGTTGTGCGATTGGTACCAATGATGGCACAGCTCTCGCATGCCTGTATCAAAGGCTTGATGACGATCCCTCCGCAGACCGCTGAGCCGGATTCGGCCAGGCCGTATTTCCGCAGACTCCATGCTCTCGGTCGGCAGATTGCGGCATTAGACTTACCGAGCGTGAAGATGGATGAACTGTCGATGGGAATGTCAAACGACTATGAAGTGGCCATTGAGGAAGGGGCGACACTGGTCCGTGTCGGCACCGCCATCTTTGGAGCGCGTCATGCCTAGTTCGACACTCACACAAAAAATCTCGTTTGTCGGCGGTGGCCGAATGGCGGAGGCGTTGATCAGTGGGGTGCTTTCGTCAGGGGGCTACAAGGCCGAGCAGATCCATGTCGCTGATCCTGATACGGCCCGGCTTGATCATCTCAAGAAACAGTACGGCGTTCAGGTTGGTGCCGCGAATCATGAGGCGGTCATCCCGGGAGATGTCGTCGTGCTGGCCGTGAAACCTCAGGTCGCGGCAGACGTCCTCACGGAGATCGGGGGTGTGTTGGCGAAACGGCTTGTGATCTCGATAGTTGCCGGAGTGCGACTCAGGCGAATTATTGAAGCGTGTGGAACGCAGGCTCGCGTCCTTCGCGCGATGCCGAATACCCCGGCGATGGTCGGCGAAGGGATGACTGCTTTGGCGATCGGTCCCGGAGTAGAGGAACATGAGGTGGCATGTGCACGGCAGATCTTTGAATCGGTCGGCAGGGTTGTGCCTGTCGACGAGCGTTTCATGGATGCCGTGACTGGGTTGAGCGGAAGCGGGCCGGCGTACGTCTTTCTCATGATCGAAGCGATGGCCGATGGCGGTGTTAAGATGGGTTTGCCGCGGGAGACGGCCAATCTCCTCGCAGCGCAGACCGTTCTGGGCGCGGCACGGATGGTCTTAGAAACCGGGGAGCATCCGGCGCGACTTAAAGATGAGGTGGCGTCCCCTGGCGGAACGACGATTGCGGGTTTGCATCGGCTGGAGCAGGGAGGCCTCCGGGGTTTGTTGATCGACGCCATTGAGGCTGCGACGAAGCGTTCTCAGGAGCTTGGCGGCTGATGTTTGTGGTGGGGAATACATTATTAGGGTTCGCCACGGTACTGGACTATGCGTTGACGGTCTATACGTGGATCGTTATCGCCCGCGCTCTGATTTCTTGGGTGAATCCGGATCCGTGGAATCCGATCGTTCAATTCCTCACCCGTGTCACTGAGCCGGTCTTGGCCCCGATCCGACGGCGGATGGGCTGGGGCATGGGTATGGATTGGTCGCCGTTGATCGTCATCGTGACCATCTGGTTTTTACAGATTGCGGTCGTACAGTCGATTAAGGACTTCGCAGTACGGATGAATTGATTCAACCAATGGGGGATGCCATGAAGATCACACCGCTCGATATTCAACAGATGGTCTTTCAAGTCAAGCTTCGTGGCTATGACCGTGAAGAGGTCAACCGCTTTTTAGAAGAGATCGCGCAAACCGTCGAATTCCTGAACCGTGACAATGCCACGTTGCGTGACCGACTTATGTCGCTTGAGCAGCAGGTCTCGGAGTTGAAACGGACAGAGGCGACCTTGTCGACCACGTTGGTCTCGGCGCAGTCCTTGGCCGAGGATGTCAAACGAAGCGCGCAACGCGATGCTGAGTTGATCGTCAAAGAAGCGGAGTTGAAGGCCGGTGAACTGTTCCGACAAGCGCGAGTCGAGCTGGGAAACACGCAGCGAGATCTGTCCGTACTGCAGAAGCAGCGGCTGCTCATGGTTGAGCGGATGCGGGCGACGCTTCATACCTTCGAGCGGATGTTGGACGTGGAAGCCAGTGAAGTCTATCAAGATACTGGTGTCTTGCGGGAAGAGAAGCTGGAAGGGGAATCAAACCCTACCCCAAGCCCTACCCGTTGACCGTTTTCGGTTGATGGTGCCGCCGCTGAGTAGTACTTGATTGTTTCTCCTGAGCGTCTCCCATCGATCATCATTCCGATGCCCGATTTCAGTGTTATCCAAACCGCACTCAGTCGAGCCGTGACCGATGGAGTCTTTCCGGGGGCCGTATTGGCAGTGCGGTACGGAGGCAGACCGGTGTCCCGTTTTCATGCCGGTCGCCTTTCAACCGTGCCACTAGGATCCCCCGTCAGTCTCTCCACAATTTATGACCTGGCTTCGTTGACCAAACCGTTGGCAACCGTCACCGCCCTCGTGCTCTTGATGCAGAAAGGCAGCTGCCGGCTTGATGACCGTGTGGCCGACCACCTTTCAGAATGTGCCGATGCCTCCATCGGCTCTTCGACGATACGCCACCTATTGACGCATTCGTCAGGATTACCTGCCTGGCGTAGATTCTATGAACGGCTCAGTCTGGATGGAACAATTCCTTCGTCGGCTGAGGAGAGAGAAGAGGCTAAACAGGCTATGCTCAGCCTCATTCGGTCTGAGGTACCGGCGTACGAACGGGGTACAGGCAGTCTCTACAGCGATCTCGGCTTCATGTTGCTCGGCCTTATTGTTGAGCGAATCAGCCGACAATCGATGAACGACTACTTTCTTGATCACATTGTGCGCCCGCTGGGGGGGCCACGAATCGGATTCATCCTGGCCGATCGGCTCCGCGCATTTTCTGACGGTGACGGTGCTGTGGCGCCGACGGAGGTTGATCGATGGCGAGGGCGCCTCTTATGTGGAGAAGTGCACGATCAGAATGCAGCCGCTTTGGGGGGCGAGGCCGGTCACGCCGGGCTGTTTGGGACTGCCGACGCGGTATTGGCGATCTCGGGCGAGTGGTTGCGAGCCTATCATGGTCGAGCGACGATTCTCGATCGGGCAATGGTCCATGAATTTACGCGACGACAGAAGCCGGAAGGAGATTCCAGTTGGGCGCTCGGGTGGGACACTCCCTCGGTCCCATCCTCTGCAGGATGCTATTTCGCAGCCCGATCGTTTGGTCACCTCGGCTATACAGGGACTTCCGTCTGGATTGATCCTGTGCGAGAATTGGAAGTCGTGCTGCTCTCCAATCGAGTGCATCCCTCAAGCAGGAATGAAGCGATCCGGGAATTCCGTCCTGCGATTCATGATTTGGTGTATCGTGAATTCATCGGCTCGAGTTAAGACCGGTCTGGGTAGTCGAGCCACGTTTCTTTTTCGGCAAGATAGCGTGTTCCCTTGAAATTGGCCCGTGTTCTTATGCGGGTGAACCCGAATTCCTGAAGTTTATCAACTAATTCCTTTACCGCAGCGGTAATGGTCGAGTGTGACCGACTCTCAACCACGAAGGCTTCATACATGATCTTCGCCGAATATCCCGATGGGATGCGATTGATCAGGATGGTGCGGTTGAAATATCGATCGCTCGGATCGACCCCTTCAAGCTGATGTTTCTCGACCAATCCTTCTTTCTTGAACATCAGTGGCAATGTACTCATGCTTCCTCATCCCTCCGAAATAACAGTTGACGACAAGCCTCGATCCATTAATTATAGTGGGTCATTCGTGCAGCCTGCAACTCGTTGACAAGCGCCTCTTCCATTACATATGATGCCTCCCCTCATCCAGCCAGAGGCCCGTCCAGCTCCATCCCATGAATATCCCCAATAGCCTCACGATTCTTCGGATCCTCTTGGTCCCCGTCTACATCGGGTTCATGACCTACGGCTCATATGGGTTTGCACTACTGACACTACTCGTTGCAGGACTGACGGATGCCATAGACGGTCATCTTGCACGTAAACTGAATCAGCGGACACGCTTGGGGACCTTACTTGATCCTCTTGCAGACAAGCTGCTGCTGACATCGAGTTTCATCTCCCTGGCGATGCTGCATCTGGTGCCGTCTTGGCTTGTCATCCTGGTCGTGAGCCGGGACATTATTCTCCTGTTGGGGACTGTGGTGGCTCACGTCATCAGTACGCCGATTAACGTGACTCCGACGTTCTTGGGAAAAGGAACGACCCTATGTCAGTTGAGCTACGTCCTTTTGATTGTCCTATTGACTTGGCGAGGGCTCGACCGCTCCATGCTCACTCCGCTCGTCGTGCTGATGGTTGGGTTCACCCTTGCCTCAGGGTTGCATTACCTATATAGAGGGTATCGAGACACGAATACGGCTCCTCCGCTTGCCTAGCAACCTCTTCTGTAGCTCGGTAAATATTTCAATTGTTTTTGACAGGTTTCCGACCCACCAGTAGACTCGCTTCGTAGTCCTAGTCTTCTCTTAAAACCGGCTCAGGGAGCCATAACAGGACGAGAATCTATGGCCACGTTTGCGTATGTCGGACGGAGCAAATCAGGGGCGGTAAAAAAGGGCGAGCTTGTCGCGAAGTCGCGAGATGAAGCGGTGGACCAACTACGCAAACAAAGCGTGGTGGTAACAAGCCTCGAGGAAAAAGCGGCCAAAGAAGGATTCAGCCTTAAGTTCGGAAGCGGAGTAAGCGAAAAAGACTTGGTCGTGTTTACCAGGCAATTCGGAACCATGATCAATGCCGGCTTGCCCTTGATTCAGTGCCTGGAAATCCTATCGACGCAATCGGAGAATGCGGTTCTGCGGAAATCTGTGGGTGAGATCAAAGTTCAAGTCGAAGGAGGGTCGACGTTTTCAGATGCCCTCCGCAGGCACCCCAAAATCTTTGATGATCTGTATGTCAATAT
>JBKKBQ010000327.1:0-10556 GCA_046714015.1 Nitrospira sp. | reverse complement strand
ACGTGAACCTCAGAGACTCAACGTACGGCCTGGGTTAACGCCTGTTGCGACAGGCGATGGGAGAGCCGGGTAAAAATAGGATACGGTTCTCCTCTTCGCTCGCTGTGGCCTTGCCTGTGGAAAGGCGCGTCTAGGCGCGCCGGGGTGGGCGGGTGAGAATGACGGTCTTTTTGAACATCCTGGAAGCTGAGACAACTATTCTTGAACTTCGACTTTATCCACAAAATAGGTGGTGTCACCGAAGCAGGTGGTCGGAATATAGCGAAACTCTTTGTAATGCAAGATCACTCGCTTCCCCATCACTTCTGATAACTGAGTTGCGACCTTATCGTCCCAGATCGTGAATTGCCAGAGAACAGGTGCCGTTCCCGGCACGGTTGTCATTGCCAACTCTCCTTCATGCGTCTTGCAAAGCCAGCCCTTTGTGGAAAATTTTTGAATGTATCCAGCTCGGTTTCCATCAGAATAAGTCCAGTTGAACACGACGATGAGATAGGCCGCGCCTAGAAAAACGAGAGTCGTCAGCAATACTTTCACCATTTTCACCAGGATTCTCCCCAGTTACGCGTGAACGTCGCCGAATAGCCAAGGAGCCTCAGCCTTTCGCCGAGATTCATAGGCCGTGATCGCCGGCTCATGCTGGAGCGTGAGGCCGATCGAATCAAGCCCTCGATAGAGGCAATCCTTGCGGAAGGGGTCGATCTCGAACCGATAGGTCGTTCCCTTCGGGGTTATGACCGTTTGGCGGCCCAGGTCCACGGTGAGCTGGTACCCCTCGGTGTCGACGACTTCTTTCAGGAGGGACAGCACTTCTTCCGATTTCAACACCACTGGGAGAATTCCGTTCTGGAAGCAGTTGTTATAGAAGATGTCAGCAAAACTCGGTGCGATGATGCACCGGAAGCCTTGATCCAACAACGCCCACGGTGCATGCTCACGCGAAGAACCACAGCCGAAATTATCTCGGGTCACGAGGATCGTCGCGCCCTGATACCGTGCCTGGTTTAAAAAGAAGGATGGATCAGGTAAGCCGTCTTTTCGTTTCCGCCAATCAAAGAACAGACCTTCGCGCAGTCCGGTGCGCTTGATCGTCTTCAGAAACTGTTTTGGAATCACCTGATCGGTATCGACGTTCACGCGATCCAGGGGAGCGACGAGACCGGTCAGTTGAGTAAAAGGCTGCATGAAGTTTTGAGTCCTTAGTTTTAAGTTGTGAGTTTCTGAAAACTTAACACGTAACACTCATAATTCAACACTGACCGTCAGTCCGTCAGCTCCAGTGCCGGATATCAACAAAGTGTCCTTCAATGGCCGCAGCGACCGCCATGGCCGGTGATACTAGATGGGTGCGACCTCCGGCTCCCTGGCGCCCCTCAAAATTCCGATTGCTCGTAGAGGCACAGCGCTCACCTGGCTTCAGCACATCAGCATTCATCGCCAGGCACATGCTGCACCCGGCCTCCCGCCACTCGAACCCTGCCTCGCGGAATACTTGGTCGAGTCCTTCTGCCTCCGCCTGTTGCTTGATGAGCCCCGATCCTGGAACCACCATCGCGTGCACGGTCTTCGCGACCGTTTTGCCCTTCGCGAAACTAGCCGCGAGCCGAAGATCTTCAATCCGCGAGTTCGTGCAGGAACCGATAAAAACGTTGTCGATCGTGATATCGGTAATCGGCATGTTGGGTGAAAGCCCCATGTAGGCTAATGCCCGTTCGGTGGCATTCTTCGTTTTCTCATCCGACATCGTTCGAGGATCTGGAACATTCTGGTCCACTCCGACAACCATGCCGGGACTCGTGCCCCAGCTGACTTGCGGCGCGATCTGTTCCGCTTCCAATGTGACGGTCATATCATACTTGGCATCCGTATCCGTCTTGAGCTGTCGCCATGCCTCAACAGCCTGTTCGAACAGATCCCCTTTGGGGGCGAGCGGCCTTCCCTTGATATAGGCGATCGTCTTTTCATCGGGAGCGACCATACCTGCACGAGCTCCACCCTCAATCGACATGTTACAGAGGGTCATACGACCCTCCATGCTGAGGGCGCTAATCGCCGAACCGGTATATTCGATGACATAGCCGGTCCCCCCTGCTGTCCCGATCTTCCCAATGATCGCGAGAATAATATCTTTGGCTGAGCAGCGGTCGGAGAGCGTGCCATCGACGCGTATCTCCATCGTCCTGGGCCGCTTCTGCACCAAACATTGCGTGGCCAACACGTGCTCCACTTCACTCGTCCCGATGCCGAACGCGAGGGCACCAAACGCGCCATGGGTGGAGGTGTGGGAGTCGCCACAGACGATCGTTGTACCGGGGAGCGTGAATCCCTGTTCCGGGCCGATGACATGAACGATACCCTGACGGATGTCGCTCATGTTGAACAGGGTGATGCCGACCTCCTTGCAGTTGTCTTCGAGCGTTTGAATCTGAAGCGCGCTCACTTGATCGGAGATCCCCAGTCGCCGATCTGTGGTGGGGACGTTATGATCCGGCACAGCGAGTGTTGCGGCAGGTCGCCGTGGACGGCGTCCAGCTAGCTTTAATCCTTCGAAGGCCTGAGGGGATGTTACTTCATGAACCAACTGTCGATCGATGTACAACAGTGTCGTTCCGTCCGGTTCTGACCGGACGACATGCGAATCCCAAATTTTGTCGAACAACGTCTTGCCCACCATTGGCGCTCCTGCTTCGTGAACGAAAGTGTCATTATACAGAGAAGTCCTATGGTCTTGACAAGGTGTCTGTGCGCCTCTTTAGGTCTCCGGCGACACCTTGTCGAAGTCCGTTCTCCTTCGTCAAGGCTTCGGAGGACACCCACACTCCTCCACGACTTTACTGCTTGGCCCTCTGCGTAGTCGGGTGAGGCTTGCCCTGCCTCGCAAGACGTGGTACCACCCGGCTCGTGAACACTGCGCCGTGGAACGAACCACGTGTTGTGGAGTGGAGTCAGCTGTTGCTGGACAGCTATCGTCACTGGATAGGAAACGATTTGTTCGAGCGGCGACCCAACGCAGAACAGCAGGCCCGTACGTTGTTCGAAGCATCCTATGTCGTCGTGTCGCACGGTGTGGGGGAGGACCCAATCTTGAACTATGGCAATCAAACCGCCTTGGACTTGTGGGAATTGTCCTGGGACCGATTCATCAAAACGCCGTCGCGACTCACGGCCGAGCCGGATGACCGGGCCGAACGAGAGCGGATGTTGACGCAAGCAAGGACCGACGGCTACTACGATGGATATCGGGGAATCAGAATCTCATCGACGGGGAGGCGTTTTTGCGTCGAGCAGGCACGGATTTGGACTGTTATCGATTCGGCTGGAAGACCGATCGGTCAAGCCGCGACGTTCTCACAGTGGTCACACTTGTTATGATCGAGAAGAGGAAATAGCTCGCGAACCTTCCAAATTGATAAGACAACGGTCATGGTATCGAGTCGAGAACGATCGGGGGGAAACGACCGGATGCACTTCAGTCCATGAAATCACCAACAGAGAAGTCAGGTCCAGAGTTTGAGGGGGCCGCGGTTCGCGATACCTTGCAGCAGATCTCGGGTCGCAAGAATGCCTTCGAGGCGGCGATTGTGATCCAAGATCGACACAGCATGAATCCGTTCATCCAGCATGACGAGGGCAATTTCCCGGATCTCCATCGCGAGCGTTGCAGAAATGACGCGGGAAGTCATGATTTCAGCCATTCGCCGCATCGAGGCCTGTCGCGTATCGGCTGCCGTGATCAGTTCGGGCACATGATGAAGTAGATCTCGATACGAGACCATCCCAACGAGTGTGCCATGCATCGACGTGACAGGGAGATGGTGGAATCCCTTTTGTGACATGATACCCCAGGCGTCAACCAAGGTGCTGTCGGATGGAAGAGAGAAAACCGGAGCACTCATCAAGTCCCGCGCCATGATCGCCGGTTTCGGGTGCAGTCGTTGGACGCTCTGTTGTTCGTAAACGGTTTCCGCTGCCAAAACTGATCGATCCAGCGAAGATGACCGTTGGCCATGATGCTCTCGCTCTCCAGCGGATTCAGCGCGGCCATTCCGTGGGACAGCCGGCTTGACCGGATACGTCTCCACGATTCCCACGATTCCATTGACCGCCAGAATGATCGACATGCTGCAGGTTCTCAACTGCCGTATAGGAATTTTCAGGAAATACTTAAGCTAGGCCGTAGCTAAGCGAATTTTCAGCGAGAGTAAGGGGTGCTCAGCCACCGCTGGCGTCAATCGTCCAGCACTGAGAGAGCTGACATATGGGTAGATGACCACAGAGGCTTCCAGGGTGGTCGCAGCAGTCGTCTTTAGGATCTGGTTTTTTGTGCAATGTATGGTCCTGCAACCTTGGCAATTCCAAATGGATTGCTTCCGTTTTGACCCGTATGTTATAAAAACGACCTTGTGATCTAGGGAATGTCGGTACATAGCGCGACAACGAGTGCACATTTAGAAACGGTGGCGTCCTCTGTAGGTTTGACGGTTACATATTCACAAGCCTCTATTTGTCTCTTCTTAATATTTGCAAGGGGGGTAGTCATGGGCAAGACGATGTTGGCGGTCTTCTTTGGCCTTGGAATGGTATTGGCTGGAGCTTCGAGTTCATATGCCCTTCAAGCGGGAGGTGTAGAGACCGGCGATCTGGAAACGGGTTCTGTCGTCGGTCAGCCGTTTAAGGAGCTGACCGTGGATGCGTCGTTCTTTGCGATTGAAATCGGAAACATGAAAACCTGGTATCCGCCGATGACTGTCATCGATTTTAAGTCGCGTCCCGGTGCTCCGGTTTTGTTAAAGGTGACGAATAATGCAACGGCTGAACACGGATTCTATCTCAGTGCCGTGGTGAATCAATCAGCACCGACGACGCTGGATACCAAGCTGGTGCTCAAACCTGGGGAAACGCGGTACATCGGTGTTCCAACGAGCGATCTGTTTTATGCATCGGGGAGCGTCCTCGAATATCGTTGCCACTTGCATCCAGCTCATGTCGGCGGCAAGCTGATGATACTGAAGTAACCTCATTCGTCGATATCGGACGGTGAAGAAGGCCTCGGTGTAACCCACCGAGGCCGTTTTTGTTGTTCGGGTACAACAGCCTAAAACAAAGGGCCCTGGTTCCATCGAGAACCAGGGCCCTCAAATACACTGCCTCGGAAGGGTCAGTTTCTTACGCCACTCCACACTTTGGCGGGATCAATCGCTTTATCGGGATTCAACGTCTTCGCCCTATCTAGAAGCACATCCGTTGTTTCAGGATAGAGAGGGTCTGAAATGCAGCAATTATCAACGGGGCAAACCGCAGCGCACTGAGGTTCGTCAAAGTGGCCCACACACTCGGTGCAGCGGTCATGGGCGATGACATAAATATTATCACCGACGCCTTGACCATCGCCGACATGGTTGCCTTTGGTCTCGGCGTCGCTCCTCGTTTCAAAGATCGCCTCATTCGGACATTCCGGCAGACAGGCTCCACAAGAGATGCATTCGTCGGTAATCAATAATGCCATGACCCAATGCCTCCTTCTCCCTCCAAAAGACTATAGAACATTGACAAGTTCACGCGGCTCACACCATAGTGCCTCCGTCGACTTAAGGCGAGCCCGCACGCGATAAATATTCTATTCGGTGATTCTTTTCTAAGTCAACTGAAGGGAATCCGTTCAGAAGACCTAGGTCATTATTGTGCATGGGCCTTTGGGCCCAGCGCATAAAGAAACCGTCGAGCATCCTCAATGGCCTCTGATCAAGCCACGACGAGCAATCGAGAACAGCGGAAGAAGCGGATCATCATGATGATTCTGCTTGCCCTTCTCCTGATGAGCGCGTCGGTTTTTCTCGTCGAACGCAAGGAATCGAACATCATCGTCGTCACGTTCCCGAACGGGGTTGGGTTGGAAGCAGAAGTGGCGGACACGCCGGAGAAGTTGCTCTTTGGCCTGGCCTTTCGCGATGCATTGCCTCCAGGCAGTGGCATGCTTTATATCTTTGAGCAAAATGGGATGCATCGTGTGACAACCAGGGAATATCGATTCCCTATCGACATTCTGTGGGTGGACGAGAATCATCATGTGGTGCATATGCTGGAACATGCAGAACCATGCGCGAAAGACCCTTGCCCATTTTTCGGGCCACCACCCGAAGCGGTTCGGTATGTGATACAGGCAGAATCGGGGTTCATCAACAAAGCGGGAGTTGCAAAAGGCGACGAGCTCAAGTATGCCCTTCGTATGTAAAGGGTAGGAGACTGCCGGAGGAAATACGCACGATGGACGGGTTTCAAAAGGTTGCACAGATTGATGAGTTGCCTCCGGGCAAGTCAAAGATCGTCAAGGTCAATGACCGCCCGATCGCGGTATTCAACATCGAGGGAAAGTTGTACGCCATCCATAATAGCTGTCCCCATGAGGGCGGGCCGCTGATTGAGGGGAGACTCAAAGGGTATGTCATTGCCTGTCCCTGGCATGATCTGGCGTTCGATATCAGAAATGGGCAAGGCACCGACGGCGGCGGGTACTGTGTAGGGAGCTACGAGGTTCGGGTGGATGGGAACGATATTCTGATCGGCCCTCGGCGGAAAGCATAAGAAGGACATCCCGCTGATCGATTGTCTGCACGACAGGGATCAAGGTATCGACACGAGTATGGCGAGTACTGATCACAACCCTGCTTTGGACGGCAGCGACTGCCGCAAGGTCACGGTCGACCAGTCATTCGTCATCCATCTATGGGAAGATCGCACCAGAGGTGAACAGTGGGTGCCGTCGTATGACACCAAAGGCCTTGCCCTTCTCAGTGATGAATTCCTCTGCATCGCGAGCAATAACGCGGTGGAAAACGGGCAGCGCATCTTCGAATTCAAAGCCGTGCAGTCAGGGGTTTATCAGGTGATTTTCGAAAAGCGCATGGGGTGGAAATTTACCGCGGAGGATCGGCGTTTGTTCAGAATCGAAGCAGAGCCACTGTCCGGGAATTGAGCCAATGCCCGACATTGCCTTCATCAACGGCCGCTTTCTTCCATGGGAGGCGGCCACCGTTTCCATCGATGATCGGGGATTTCAATTCGGAGATGCCGTCTACGAGGTTATTCGGACTTATCGAGGGGCGCCGTTCGAACTGACCGCGCATCTTGTTCGGTTGGAGCGGAGTGCCAGCGAACTCTCGCTTCGCCAACCCTATACTAGGAATCAATGGACGCAGTGGATTCAACAAGGACTCAGTCTGGCCGGATATCAAAACGCCAAGATTTATATCCAGCTTACCAGAGGCGTGGCTCCCCGTGAGCATAGTTTTCCCTCCGATATTCTTCCAACGGTCGTCATGACCATCAGGGAGTTTCATCCCCTGGCACCAGAAGTCCGCCGCGTCGGCGTCAGCGCATGTACCAGGGAGGATCTTCGATGGGGGCGCTGTGATATCAAGAGCGTCAATCTCCTGGCCAACGTCCTGGCCCGTGAAGAAGCGAAGAAGGCCGGCGTTTTTGAAACAATTTTGGTCAGAGACGGCTTCGTCATGGAAGGCGCGCTGAGCAATGTCATGGCTATTCTGGATGGGGTCGTCATGACGGCCCCCGAAGGCCCTCGCATTCTATCCGGTGTCACACGGACCGTGGTGTTGGAGTTGGCGAAGACGCACGACATCGTCATCGAAGAACGGTTCATACCCGTCGATGTCCTGTACCGGGCGGATGAGGTGTTTCTGACCGGAACCACGCTCGAAGTACTCGGGGTCGTCCAGATCGATGGGAAAACCATCGGCTCCGGCCAACCGGGGCCTCTCACAAAAACGCTGGCTGCTCGCTGGGCATTGTTGACCGGCTAAAAAGATTTTGGCAAACTGTTTTGCAAGTCATACAGAGCCTGTAGGCTGGTCAAAAAGACCGTCCAGCAAGACCGCAGCAAGCGAAGAGGCGAAGAGGCGAAGAGGTACATACCAAGCTTCGCTTGAACCGCTCGCTTCGATCACATGCGAGCGGATAAGCACCTTGCCTTCGCCTCGCGTACGTTGAGCCTCTAAGCGCCGCGAGAACGCCGTCGGCGGACTTTTTCAACAGCCTGCTAGTGCCCTTGCTTTGCACTGGGGTGCATGCTATGGTGCTGCCTCTGTAAGTGGGCTTATGCCCACTTTTTTGTTTGGACACATGTCAAAGGGAAATGGGTTGAGCAAACCGGGCACTGGTCCGCAGCCGGTTGCCGACCGGTTGCACGAAATCATTTCGCCTATCCTCTGGACGCTCGGGCTTGAGTTGGTTGATGTGGTGTGTGCGGGGCAAGGTCCTCGCTCGGTCGTTCGAGTTCTGATCGATAAATCAGATGGAGTCAGCATCGCAGATTGTGAGCAAGCACATAAGGTCCTAGGACCGGCGCTCGACGTGGCCGATCCGTTCCCCCATGCCTATACCCTTGAAGTCTCTTCGCCGGGTCTTGATCGGCCCTTTAAGAGATCTCAAGACTATCAACGGGCAATTGGAAAAGAAGTGACCTTCAAGCTTCGACAACCTCTCGAAGGCCAGTGGAGGATCACCGGGCGACTGATGCAAGTGGATGAACAGGCCGTCATCCTGACTGTGGCTACCATGCGGATACCCCAGACGGTAAGACTGAGTCGAGACATGATTGCTGAGGCGAAGCTGGTCGTGAAAATTTAGGGGTCGGCGAATTGGAGATTGTCTGCGGTAACCGGATGCAGGAGCGTGACGTATGAACCGTGAACTGATTTCAGTAATCGACGAAATCGGGCGTCAGAAAGGAATCGACAAGGCCCGAGTCATCGGGGCCATTGAATCCGCCCTGCAGACAGCCGCGAAGAAACGCTTCGGCCAGGCGGAAAACATCCAAGTCGAGATCGACCCTAAAACCGGGGAAATTTCCGTCGTGTCCAAGAAGATCATCGTGGAAACGGTCGGCAATCCCAAAGCGGAGATCTCTCTCCAAGAAGCTCGCCAATACGATAGCGAGGCGGAGATCGGCGACGAAATTGGATCGCTGATCGAAATGAATGAATTGGGGAGAATTGCGGCGCAAACCGCGAAACAAGTCATCTTCCAGAAGGTGCGTGAGGCGGAATGGGAAGCGGTTCAAAAAGAATATTCGACGCGCCAGGGGGATCTCATGACGGGAATCATTCTCGGCATGGAACGCCGGAATTACCTGGTGGACCTCGGAAAGACAGAGGCCATCCTGCCGATCCAAGAGCAGATTCCGCGTGAAACGTATCGGCGCGGCGATCGGGTGAAGGCGATGTTACTGGAGGTGCGTCGCACGCCGAAGGATGTGCAAGTCATTCTGTCCCGTAGCCATCCGCAGTTCGTGGCGAAGCTTTTTGAGCTCGAAGTGCCGGAAGTGATGGAAAAGATCATCGAAATCAGATCGGTCGTTCGAGAGCCGGGAGATCGGACAAAGATCGCGGTCACGTCACGTGAAAAGGCCGTGGATCCGGTAGGGGCCTGCGTCGGTATCAAAGGCTCCCGCGTGCAGGCGGTCGTTCGCGAGTTGCGGGGAGAAAAAATTGATATCATTACCTGGACCCAGGACCCGCGCGTCTTTATTGCTGAGGCCTTGAACCCCGCGACGATCGAAAAGGTCGGGATCGACGAAGAGAAGAAGTCCGCGCTCGTGGTCGCAGCGGACTCGCAATTGTCGCTGGCGATCGGCAAAAACGGCCAGAATGTCCGGCTTGCGGCGCGCTTGACGGGGTGGAAGATCGACATCATCAGCGCAACGGAATATGAGAAAGAAAAAGTAGAACGCGATAAGGAGATTAAAGCGGCGCTCGCAGAGGAAGCCGAAGCTCAGCGACTGCAAGAAGAAGCCCGGCAGGCTGCCAGGGCTGAGGAAGCAACGAGCGGATAGAATACGGAACTGTCTCCATGGCTATGCGTGTATACGAACTTGCGAAGAAGTTAGGAATGGAAAATCGAGTGCTCATCCCTGAGCTCAAGAAGATGGGCGCGTCGGTGTCATCTCATAGCAGCACGCTCGACGATGAGATCGTCCAAAAAGTGTTGGATAAATTGGGGTCAAAATCGAAAGGCCAGGGGGCAGGCATCGAAGGAGAACTCGGTGCAAAGTCGGCAGAGCATGCGGGTCACGGTAAAGCGACGGCGGCAAGGAGCCACGTCGTCGAAGAACCGTCCAAGCCCGACAAACGCCGAATTTTGATCAAGCGAAAGAAAGAAGATGAACTGAGCGAGTCCATTGCTTCAGCTCCGATTGTCGAGGGTGAGCGTTCGACGCAGCCGACGCCCTCTAACACGTTGACGACATCCCCTCTACCTTCCGAGCATCCCATTATCGGCGGGGTGGTCGATCACAGCACTCGGACAGAGGAAGCTCCGGGTGAGACCATGCCGCCCGCTCCTGCTCCGGTCGTTTCCAAGCAGGAAGAGATCTCGCCAAAGCCGACCGTCGCTCCGTCCACGATCGGGACGCCGACTCTAGAACCTGTGACGGGCAAAAAGAAAAGCATGGCGTTCGAGGCCATCGAGGCGGAGGCACAAAAAGACAAGCTTAAGAAAGCCCGAAAAATAGGTCGCCCTAAAGATGATCAGCAGGATGTGAA
>JBKKBQ010000326.1:0-5235 GCA_046714015.1 Nitrospira sp. | reverse complement strand
CCGAGAGACCTTTCCTGAACCCACCTCGTCGAGGAGGACGGCGTCGATTGGCCTGACGTCCGCGATGGAGAGTCTCATGGCTCGTAGCTTGTTCGATTTGTTCCGTCCGCCTTTCTTCTTCCGTTGTTTGTTATTGGGCATGTCATGACTCCATTCGATGAATGAGTGATCCCACTAAACCTTCAAGCCCATGGTAATGGAGCGCCGCGCTCGGTCATTCAACACCGATTCGTCCACGTGGCGCATGACTCATCAGCAAAATCATCCAACGGAGATGGTCGGTGCTATCGAATCGAGTGGTTCATGGAGCCTCAGCTCGATACCAACCCCGATTCCATCAGTGAGTTCTTGTCCACATGAACAATAACAATGCGGAGCGTTCATTAGCTCTGAGCGTCACAGAACTCTACTCGGAGACTCGTTGAATCGTCGAGGCATAGCCGTCTTCCGAGACATACGCTTTGACCTGATCGCCGATCGCCACGTGGTCCATCTTGGTCTGCTCGTCGACGCGGACCCGTCTCGTTTCGCCGCCGCTGTCCCTGATAGACACATACTTTGCCCCGATATCGTGGACCTTGCCGGTGACCGCATCCTGCTTGATCCGTTCTCCCACCGTCGGTGCAGCCGCGCGACGTTCAGACGCTGACTTGCTGCATCCAAGCGCCGCGGCATTCAAGGCCAACGTGGCCACAACAGCAACGTATAATAGGTTGATTCCCATAGCGACACCTCCTTCAACTGGCTTAATTGATTCTAGCTTGGAGGCACATGACTCCGTGCTAGGAGGGACCCTAGTACAGCCCGCTGCACTGGTAACCATGAGTGGGATCGAGGACTTTTAAGAGGGGCAACCCTTGTTCGTATACTAGATGATGATTTCGCAGGGTTGAAGAAAGACTTTCAGCGGGATTTCTCGGTCATCATGCCCTTGAATATGTTTGGCGCGAAGCTCCTTGAGCGCGGCAACAATCTTCGGCAGAAACGCGGACTCATATCCGAGCGCGACCATAAACAGCGTATTCGTACCGTGGTTGGTTACGGAGTTGGAAGCCGTTACGGTCCCGGTCACGCCACTGCCGCCCACGCCGGAGATCACCGTGTATCCTTTGATGCCCTGTTGTTTGAACAGGGCCAAGATCTCATCTTCCAACCCTTTCCCACAGACAATGTGAAGCATCTTCATGAGGGTCCTCTTCGAGGTTGTTTTGTGGTCGCGACAATCCTTGTTGAGGGTACCACAGGGGTAATCCCCTCACAAATGATGTGTTGTTTCGTGATTTTGGAGAACAATCTGATCCGCCTTCTCATGGTCCGACCGTTCATATCACGACCGGGCACCAGCGCTTTAAGAGGTCAAGGTCCTGCTGCTGTACGAAATAATCTGTTCGTCAGCCTCCTGTCTGCGTCAATCGGAACAATCAGACAAAGCTTTTCCACATCCCGCACAGGCTTGTGCTGCCTTCATTACAGGACTCTCTTCCTTATCATTGAACTTCATGCCGTTTTCGAATGGAAAGTGAAGGGGCTGGTGCCTTCGATCTTCTCACATGCGCGTGTAGTTTACTGACGACACGGAGCAAATCGTTTACCTCAAACCGGTTCTTGCCAGCAAACTCTATGGTCCGTTACTGGATCTTCAGGTGTTCAATCAAGTGGTCGTTGATCAAAAGGTGAAAACGCAGGTGTGGCCGAACGGCGCTGACTTTGATCCAGCGATGCTGCACGATTGGCCGAAGTACAAAGATGCCTTCGCTGCTCGGACGAGAGAATGGGAACGAATATCTGCCTAACGGATCGTCTCTTCCCTGTTCAGAAGCATTGTAGTACCTCTCGTCGTCACCCGACTTGCTGACAATACCGCTGAAACCATCTTCCCGCATGCTCCGCCACCTGTTCTAACGCGCCTGGTTCTTGGAAAAGGTGCGTTGCGCCGGGAATGATGACCAATTTCTTTTCACAGGTCATCAAATCGTACGCCATCTGGTTCAGCTCAATCACCGGTTCATCATGTCCTCCGACGATCAACAAGGTTGGAGCGGTGACCGACGGTAGGTAAAACTCGGCCAGGTCCGGTCGTCCGCCTCGCGACACCACGGCCTTGACGTTCGATGGCTCTCGCGCCGCAGCTTGTAGGGCTGCTCCGGCGCCGGTGCTGGCGCCGAAATAACCGATGTTCAGATGCTGTGTCCGAGGGTCTGCTTCCAGCCAGCCTTTCGCCAGCAACAGCCGATCCTCCAGCAGGTCGATATCGAACACTTTTCGCCGATCATCCGCTTCCTCTTCGGTCAATAAATCCAGCAGCAATGTGGCGAGTCTATCTCGCTGTAACTGGCTGGCAACGAAATTGTTACGTGGGCTCAATCGCCCACTTCCGCTTCCATGGGCAAAGACCACCACGCCGCGCGGAACGGCTGGAAGTCCAAGTATGCCCTCAAGGGCCATGCGTCCTTTTGTGATTCTGACTGTGTGCTCGTGGAGGGAGGTCATGGTGGTTCTATTTCTTGGCAGGACTGCAGGGTGCCGGACGCCTGAGCTTAGGAGGCAATTTGGTCTTGTCGTCGACGCAGGCACCATTGAGTTGTGTCTGTGTGAGACCGACGGTCGACGAAAGGATGGCGCCCGTGAAGTTTGCGCCACGCAAGTCCGCTGAGTCCAGTCGAGCACCACTTAAATTGACTGAAACAAATGTGGCATCGTGTAAATTCGTGTCCTGAAGGTTGGCGTGGGTCATGTTGGAGTGGCTGAAATTCGACCCCCGAAGATCTGCCCCGACGAAATTAGAGGATTCCAGATTGGCCCGGTTGAAATGCGCGTGAGTAAACGAGGATTTCGGAGCGTAGATTTCGCTCAGATCAGCGTTCATGAAGTTGATGTGCGATCCCTTGGCCCCGATAAAGACCGCGCGGTTGAGGTTCGCGTCCAGGAACTCGGCTTCATCGAGGACGGCATGATACAGAATAGCCATCCGGAGCTTTGCCGAGTGTAAATCCGCCCTGACCAGAGCGGCCTGTTCCAGGTTGGCTCCTTCCAAGTCGGCGTCATGCAAGTCTGCATCATGTAGCTCGGCGTACCGGAGGTCGGCGCCGCGAAGAATCACATCTTTTAGGTTCGCGCCGCGCAAATTCGTTTCGTCCAGATAGGCGCTTTCCATGTCGGCTTCGATCAGACGGGCCCCTTCCAATTGTGCATGATCCAGCAGCGTGCGCTCAAGATGAGCGCGAGTGAGATTGGCGTTGGTCAGGACGGTGCGACGTAGGTCGGCGCCTGTCAGATCGGCATTCACCAGGACCGCTCCTTTCAGAGTCGATCCATAAAAATACGCCTCGACGAAGTTGCCGTCGGTCAAGTCGGCAGAGGTGAGATCGGCGCCTACCAACTGCGCTCGCTCGAACGAGGCTTCGCGTAGTTTGGCACCGACCATGATAGCGTCAAAGAGCGCAGCCTCGTCGCCGATGGCACGGGAGAGATTCGCGCCAGTGAGCCGGGCACGGCGCAGATCGGCTCCGGAGAGATTACTGTCTTCCAGGACGGCGTTGGTGAGGTCAGTCCCAGCAAGGCTGGCCTGAGCGAAGTTGGTCTTAGACAGATTCGCTTGTCGTAAGACGGTGCCTTCCAGATCGGCCCGTTCGAGATTCGTTCCCGCGAGTGTTGCCCGGCTTAGATCAGCCTGACAGAGCTCCAGGCGCTTGGCATCCGGGTTGCCCCGGTATTCCACCCATCGCTCGTGCGAACGTACGATGGCTTGCAATGTCTTGGCAGGAACGGGCTTCTGCTTGTAGGGGCTCTTGCAGAGAGGAACCGCGGGCGAGGTCGCGCTGGAAGCAGATGAGCCTGCCGCTCCGGCCCATGAGATGAGGAGTCCGATGAGGATGATCATTCCCACAAGGACGGTTGGTATGGAAAGGCGATTCATCTCGTGTCTCCTTCGGTGTTAGAGGCTGCCGCCGCTGATGCCCAGCGCCCCTCCTGGTAGAAAATCATTCTGGATTTCAGTGAGGAGCAACGCATCAAACGCATCATAGGGAGTGAGGGGCATCATGGGAAGCGTTGCGAAGTTGGGTAACCTGACGATCGGTTGATCTTTTGATCTTCTGACCTTTTGATTTTCGGGCTTGAATCAACAAAATCATCAGGTCGTCAGATTCATAAGATAGATCACCGTGCCTGTTGCGACAACAAGCGGATGTGTGCCACGACGTCTTGCATTTTGCCGTCGGTGAGCTGGCCGCGCCATGAATGCATCGGACTGAAGACCACGCCATGCTCGATGGTTCGCAGTAACTCTTCATCGGATTTCAGGAACGATTGAAATCGATGAAAATTTGCCGGGGGGACTTTCAAAGAAGCGGCGGCGGGTCATCCATCTCCTCGCCCGCTTGGTCCATGGCAGCTTTTACAATGCTGCTCGTACACGGCTTTCCCGCGTACGCGGTCAGGAGGATAGTCTTGAGCGTAGAGTGAGGAGATCGACGCCGCGCTTACAATCAAGGCCCCGCAGAGTCCTGCTGCAAGAAGTCGACATCTTATGTACCGTCGCGACGCCTCGATCATGTTGTTACCTCTGCTGCAGCTTCTTGCTCCCGCAAGCTGGACATATAATTTCCCCCGCTTCATACTCCTTCAATATCGCCACGATCAGCGATTCCTTCCCACAATCGAGGCACTTGTAGTCGTACATCGGCATCGTGCGCCCCTTTCGACAATCAGCCAAAAATCATGAGCGGATAGGTCCCTTGGTGCAACAAAGCATGTGACACGCTGCCGAGCACCATGCGGATGAGGCCGCGGCGTCCATGGGATCCCGCGAGGATAAGGTCGGGATTCAAGGTGTTGGCTTCCTGAAGAATTCCCTCGACCGGGGTACCAAACATAGTCGCCACGCGGGTTTGGTAGCCATGTGATTCGAGCTTGGCGGCGATCTCGTCGAGGAAGTCCTTCGCTTTGCCGAGGGAGTGGGTTTCCATTGCAAAACGAAGTCAAGAGGAGGGTGAACGGGAGCGGCTGATAACATGGTACGTATTTAGGAGTTTCAGGCCGGAGATGCATATGCCGGTTATGCATCGAAGTTCAAAACACGCCTGTGGGAATCACACGACAACACAGTAACGGCCCGTCCTGCTAGACGGGCCGTTGGCTGCCGATTGCAATTGTTTGGTAGGGACTTCGTCAAGCCGCCTTAACATCAATGGCTTTGACTTGGGTGTGAGCAGATTTCGGCAAGTGGATGTACAG
>JBKKBQ010000325.1:0-6287 GCA_046714015.1 Nitrospira sp. | reverse complement strand
AGTATATGAACTGTTACGAACGAAGAAGAGTATTAAGTTTGTGGTGATGAGCTCTCTATTTAGTCCCTATGTGGAGGACAATGCCGCAGTCTTGCTTCGTGACGGCAGCGTGCGGCCAGGAGCTGACGTTGCGTATCGCTCTATGGTCGAAACGATTAGACGTATTGACAAGCTTGGGAAAACCCCTATCGTTGTCTCGCCTACCCCCCAAAACGGTCACAATGTCGGACGCTGCGTTGCTAAAGCTGGGCAATTTGGCGAAAGCGCCGGGTATTGTGATTTTGACCTCGTTGCTGCTGAGGCTGGACAGAAGAGAGTGTTTGAATTCTTAAAAAGTGTCTCCGAAGTGAGTGCCGTTGTTTGGTTGCAGGATCAAATCTGTCGTGGAGGGACATGCAGAGCATCGTTTGATAATACGTTTATATACAGGGATTGGGGACATTTGGCGCACGAGGGGAGTGCCTATCTGGGCAAGCAAATGAATTTTTACGGATTGATTAAACAGTTCGATAAGAACGGTTCGTGATGCCTACAGTCAGCCGTTGCGGTCAACAGAATGTAGCTTGTTGACCATGTTCATGAAGAGACTGATTCGAAACCTCGTGGTTCTCCTCAGGCTGTTGCTTCTGATTGCAGACCATTCGTCAGTAAGAACTGAGGAGTACAGTCATGAAACGTCGTTATAATCCAACCGTCTCGATGTATTGAACCTCCTCCGACAACAGCATGAATCGATCTGATTGCAGGTCTTCCTTCATATGCTGAGGATTCGTCGTGCCGGTCAAAGGCAACATGCCGCTTTGCATGGCAAACCTGAAAATGAGCTGGGCAAGCGTCACCTCATACCGCGCCGCCATGGCTCTGATCTCAGGATCGATGAACACTTCGCGATTCGCAGTGAGGAGCGAAAATCCTTGATAGATGAGGTGGTGCGTCCGGCAAATTTCCCGCACCTCCTTGTCCCACCCAAAGGCTGCATAGCATCGGTTCTGCACCACCATCGGCTTGTGTTTGGCCTTGACGCAGAGCAAGGTCAGCTGATCGGCTGTCACGTTACTCACCCCGATCATCTTCGTCTTGCCCGCATCATAGAGGGATTCGATCGCCGCCCAGACCTCCCAATCCTGAGCCCCTAAACCTCGCCGCGAATAAGGGCCGTGCAGTACATATGAATCAAGATGGTCTGTGTGGAGGTGCGCTAAAGAACTGGCGAAGGATTGCTGCACCTGTGTCGTGATGCTCGCCCGCACATCGTACGGCAGACGATGATCCTGGCCGTTGACCGATGTAAATTTGGTTTGCAGAAACAGCTTATCGCGGGTGATGCCCTGCGTGGCTAATTGGAGGAGCGCCTCCCCTACCCGCGCTTCATCGTAATGGACCAGTTGATTGGCCGTATCGATCGCGGCAAATCCGGCTTCCACGGCTTGCAGCACCAGCCCGGTGGTAGCCTCCTTCTTCCAGGCCGTGCCGTACATAAAAGGGGGAATGGCAACTTGATTGTAGGTCGTCAATGGCATCCGATCATCTCCCGTGAATGCTTATACCATACACAGTTCCTGGTGAACGTCTCAACGTGAGAATTGATCCGACCCAAGGCTCCAACCACTTTCCGCCGTTCCCTATCCGCTAGAACCTCGATGCCGTCAGCGTCACGTCCGTGCCTGCCCACGCACGGCTGAAGCGTGCTTCCGCAGCGGCCGCTTCCTTCTTCTTCCCCTGCGCCCCGAGCGCCTGCGCAAGGCCGAACAGGGACCAGCCGTTCTCCGGGAAGCGACGAAGGTCTTCGCGATACACTTTCTCGGCCTCGGCATGGTGTCCCGCTTTCACCAGCGCGGCACCGAGCGAGTGCCGAATCGGGTAGTACCATTTGGGCGGTTCGAAGTAGAGTCCCCCGTCCTCAATCTTGGCCGCCTCCCGAAAATGGTTGATACCCGCATCAAGGTCGCCGCGGCGAATCGCGATCTCGCCGGTCAGCGCGTGCACGGCGATCGAGAGCGCCGTCTTCCCCTCGGCCCCGTCAGGCGTTGCGGTCTCAGTTGCCGTGACCTGGTCGAGCGCGGCTTGCGCCTCCGCCCACTCTCCTTTGGCAGCATGCGCCACGCCGCGGGCGTACGTGGCCATGGCGTACGAAAAGCGGATGTCCTCCGGAGGAAGCGGGGCGGCCAGCACCTCGTCCCATTTTCCGAACGTCGTGAGCGTGAGCGCGTGGTACGGCAGCATTTCTTGTAACAGCCCGACCTGGCGAGCGGCATCGAGGTTCACCTTGGAGGTCAGTGTATTGGATGCCTCGATCGCTTGCGCACTGCGGCCCGCCATGGTGGAGGCGAACGCGAGGAAGTGGATGTTGTGCGGGTAGTACGCGAGCGGATAGACACCCGTCGGGTGCTGCCCTTCGATGAACACCTCGTCCGTATGGATGGCATGGTGGTTGGCCTGCACGGCATCGTTCCATCGTCCGACGCGGATGAAGATATGCGCGGGCATGTGGACCATGTGCCCTTCGCCCGGCATGAGCCGAGCAAGCCGTTCGGCGCACGGCACGGCGGCCTTCGGGTTCACCGCTTCAACCGCGTGGATGTAGTAGTGGCATGCGCCGGGGTGATTGGGGTTGCGCGAGATGACTCGCTCGAGCCGGCGCACGATCTCCTTCGTGCCGGGGTAGGGAGTACCGTCGGGCCGCCAGTAGTTCCATGGGCGGAGGTCCATTAGCGATTCGGCGTACAGGGTCGCGGCGTCGAGGTCCTTGGGGTAGGTCTTGGCGACCTGCCCCATCGCGCGCGCATACAGTTGGTCCAACCGAACACGATCGGCCGGCGGGTCCGCCTCGTAGCGCTGCGCGAGCGCTTCGATGTACGCGCGCTCAGGCGCCGTGGCGTGGGACTTGAGCGCCAGCGCTTTCTGCACCGCCGCATGCGCCGCAACTCCGCTCGCCGAGTCCATGGGAGTGTTGACGTGCGGCCCGTAGGCGAGCGCGATCCCCCAATAGCACATGGCGCAGGTAGGATCGAGCTCGGCGGCGCGCGTGAATGAGCGGATCGCTTCCGCATGATTGAATCCGTAGACGAGTCGCAGGCCCTGGTCGAAGTACTCCTGTGTGGCCGGAACTCGAGTGGTGACGCGTTTGTGATGGGAGCCAAGGTTCGTGTAGAGAGGGACTGTGTCAGAAAGGCTTGTCTGCGGCGCGGATCCGACCGTCGAGTCTGTGGCCGAACTGGGAGCGGCCCAGATGAGCAGAGCAGCCACGGCAAACGCGATGACGTGAGGTGACTTCGTGGTCTGCGTACGTCCCATCAACCTGAGCATTCGTACTGGTTTCATGGCAGTCTCCTGGTAGATGTCGTGAAATAGATGATGATGTGACTCATGTCTTTTGTTCAATCGGGTACTCTCGGCTATGCTCGAATACCGATGACTTCCAGATATTCCGCAAATACGGCGGTGCAGTCCGCTCCGCCTTGGTTGTGCGTTGCCCAGAGTGTTTCCAGCTCTTGCCGCAATCGCGCCTGTCCTTCGTCGTCAAGCGATGCAAAGGCCCGATTTGTTGGCCCGTAATACCGGCGAAAGAACTCCACGACCTCCGACGGAGGAAAGGGATAGCTGAAGAGGTACTGCCGTCTCATGAGGCTGAGTTCCGACAGTCCGTGGCCAAGCCGCTCGTGGACGGTGGCTTCGTCCCCCCACAGAACCGGTGAGGGCATGCCGGACGGTGCGATGAACTTCGAAACTGTCTTGAACATCTGCCCGATGAATCCTCGCGGCGTCCAATTGGCCATGGCGATAGTGCCGCCCGGCGCACACACCCGCAACAATTCCTGCGCGACGAGGTCGGGTCGCGGGGCGAACATCGCGCCGATCAGACTGACGACTACGTCAAAGCTCGCGTCGTCGAACGGAAGCGCTTCGGCATCGGCCTCCTTAAACCGGATCTTCAGCCCTTCCGCTTGCGCGCGGGCCTGCGCCCGCTCCACTAGGTTGCAGGCGATATCTACGCCGGTTACCTCCACCCCGTCTTTCGCCGTCATCAGCGCCAGTTGGCCGGAGCCACAGGCGACATCCAGCAACCGACTTCCCGGCGCGATAGTGAGCCGCTCATAAAATTCCCGCGCGCCGCCTTCCATATACCGTGAAAATCGATCGTAGTCTCCGGCCGTCCAGATCTCTTTGAGCCGAGCCTTTACACTATCCATTTCCCCAATCGCTACATTCGTCATGATGGCCTCCTCCCATTGTTATCGATCTACGGCACTGTCTCATGCGCCGCGTTATTTCCTGTTCGCACTATACGAGAAAGGCACTCTGATGTCTTATCCGCGCGTCTGGCTCTCTTATCAGGAGAATGCTAAGCTGCGGCTCATTTATCCTGTTAGCCGAGAGGCATTTCTGCGGAGTTCCATCAAATGGATGTGCTGTCTGAAGTCCTAAAAGCCGTGAAACTGCACGGCGCGGTGTTCTTCAACGGAGAATTTTCTTCGCCCTGGTGCGCGCGTCAACCCGACGTAGATACAATGGCGTCGTATCTGCCCGCCCATCCCAAACACGTCATTATCTTTCACCTGGTCACCGAAGGACGAGGTTATGCTCGCGTTGAAGAGGGCGGTCGCGCAGTATCTCTTGAAACCGGCGATATCGTCATTCTTCCACACGGCGATGCGCATCTGATGGGCAACGGTCCTCCCGTTACACCGATCGACAGCGCGGCGCAACTGCGGCAGGTACTGGCCGAAGGACGTATGATTTCTCAATTCGGAGGCGGAGGAGAACTCACCAAGCTGATCTGCGGATACCTGACCTGCGATCCCCAACTCAGCCAAGTCTTCTTAGCCGGGCTTCCCCCGATCATCAAGGTTCATATCCGTGACAGCCCATCAGGCCAGTGGTTGGAAGACACTCTTCGTTATTCCGTCGATCATGCTGATGGCTCTGGCCCAGGCGGTGCCGCCGTCATCGCCAAATTGTCGGAAGTGTTGTTCGTCGAAACGCTGCGGCGGTACATCGCGAAGTTGCCTTCGTCCCGGACAGGCTGGCTGGCAGGCGCGCGCGATCCGGACGTAGGAAAGGCGCTGGCACTCTTGCATCGACAGCCGGCTCACCCTTGGACCATTGCCACGCTGGCACACGAGGTTGGCCTCTCCCGTTCGGTGCTCGCCGAACGATTCCGGCATTATCTTTCGGAAACACCAATCGGATATCTCACCCGCTGGCGGTTGCAGCTCGCCGCTCAAGTATTAAGTTCCACCTCCAAAAGCGTGGCCGAAGTGGCGGGTGACGTGGGGTACGAGTCCGAGCCTTCCTTCAATCGCGCCTTCAAGCGGGAATTCGGGGTTCCCCCGGCACGATTCCGCAGCCAGACAAGACGCTCTCAATGTCAGAATTGATAGAGGGCGACGATGGGCCGCAAGACAGCTCTCAGTGATGTTCACGCCCTTTCTCCTCATGCTTTCCTGCCAATACCCAGGCCAGTACCCACCAGAGCACACCGATCGCGACAAATACTAACGTCTCAATCATAGAGCCACCTCCTGCTGTTCTGCTCTCGCAGGATGCGGACACCTGCCTGCGCCGGAGCGGTTTCGCGCAGGCAGGTCACATCGCTCAAAGACACAACGTACGACCTGGGCAATCACCTATTCACACAGGCGATGGGGAGCCGGGTACAATAGGTCCGATTCGCCTCGCTGCGGCCTTGCCCGTGGAACGGCGCGTCTTGGCGCGCTGGGGTGGGCGGGTGAACACGAAGGCCGTTTGCGCATCCTGCATGGCTGTTCAGCGTCGTCTCAAACCTCGATATCCGTGACGGCTACTGAGGTCATACTGAGCTTGTCCGCAGCCTGCTGGCGGATCGAGCCCAACATCAAACGCCTATGCAGCTCGTCTGTGAATGATCGGCGGTTCCGGTTTCATGTCGCTCGATCCGCCGGCACCTTGCTTCGATCTTTGTCGCTCCTTTGGGTTATCGAAAGAGAGTAGGCGTAGGCACGCAATCACCATGATCACCATGGCTGTAAGCCCGATGACGATTGCCCAATAAGGCCATGACATAAGTCACCCTCTCGCGCCATACGACGCGAGTCCTTTGTGAGATTGCCGGCACTGATGTCTGCCGTGGAATCGTATAGAGGTCTGTGTGTAATCCGGCTTCCTTGCAGGCAGACGGCATTACACCGTCTTTGCACGAACGTGGCACGATACAAGGAGAGACCCGTCTGGTAAGAAACCTACACCCGGCAGGTCCAGACCGTTGGTACTGTGCTCCACGGAGAACCATGATCACCACCTCCAAGATG
>JBKKBQ010000324.1:0-6562 GCA_046714015.1 Nitrospira sp. | reverse complement strand
CCTTGTTCCATGGCTTCCTTGAGTATGTCGACCTCGGCTTTCTTGATGAGATCCTTGACGCGAGGCGTGTCCAGCATGATTTCCAGGGCTGGGACCCGTTTGCCATCGACCGAGGGAATCAATCGCTGGGAGATAATCGCGCGCAGATTGAGAGATAACTGTAAATAAATCTGGGCATGGCGCTCGACCGGAAAAAAGTTCATGATGCGTTCGATCGCCTGGTTGGCGTTGTTGGAGTGCAGCGTTCCGATGCAGAGGTGACCGGTCTCGGCAAAGGTGATTGCCGCTTCCATGGTTTCGGTGTCGCGGACCTCACCAATAAGAATCACATCCGGAGCTTGACGGAGCGTATTCTTCAACGCGCTTTGGAAGGTCAACGTGTCGAATCCAACTTCGCGCTGGGTGATGATCGACTTCTTGTGCTGATGGACGAACTCGATCGGGTCTTCCACGGTAATGATATGGCCCTGGTGGATGGTATTGCGATGGTCGATCATGGCGGCCAACGAGGTTGACTTGCCGGACCCGGTCGCGCCCACCACCAGAACCAGGCCGCGTTTGGTCATGGCGATATCTTTGATGATCGGAGGGAGTTCCAACTGCTCGACGGTCTGAATGTCCGCTTTGATATGCCGGAAGACTAATCCGACATTGCCCCGTTGCCTGAAGATGTTGACGCGGAACCGACCTAATTCCTTGTAGAAGAGCGCCAGGTTCATCTCCATCTTTTCTTCGAATTCGCCGCGCTGTTGACCGCGCATCAAGGCTAACGCCAGGGCTTCGAGCTGCTCGTTGCCGAACGGGGGTGCGTCGGTCGGCTGCGTGGCGCCATGGATGCGATAGATCGGCGGGGCGTCGACGGTCAAATACAAGTCCGATGCTTCGCGATCGACCATCACTTTTAAAAGGCTTCGAACATCCATCAGCCGTACTCCCTAGCGATCGTGCGCTAAGCCGCTCCGGTCATCGGTGCCCCGAAGAGATTGGGGTTCATACTACGGGTCTGTGCTTCGGCCTTGTGGACGACTCCGCGCGTCGCGAGCTCGACCAGCGCCATATCCATCGTTTGCATGCCGTCTTTCTGGCTTGCCTGCATGATCCCGGGGATTTGGTGCAGCTTGGCTTCCCTGATGAGATTGCGCACGGCCGTCGTCGCAACCATGATTTCGAGTGCGGCGACGCGTCCGCCGGTTTTTTTCTTCAGCAGTGTTTGAGTGAGTACGGCTTCCAGCGCCTCCGAAAGCTGCGTTCTGATTTGCGCCTGCTGAGCCGGCGGGAAGGCATCGATGATGCGGTCGATCGTTTTGGGCGCACTCGAGGTGTGCAGGGTCCCGAAGACCAAGTGTCCGGTTTCTGCGGCGGTTAAGGCTAACTGAATAGTCTCCAAGTCCCGCATTTCGCCCACCAGGACAATGTCCGGATCTTCCCGAAGCGCCGACTTCAGGGCGTTGGCGAAGGAAAGCGTGTGCACACCGAGTTCGCGCTGATTGACCAGGCATTTCTTGGATTTATGGACAAACTCGATGGGGTCTTCGATGGTGATGATGTGACCTTCAAACGTGTTGTTCAGATAGTCCACCATCGCGGCAAGCGTGGTGGATTTGCCGGATCCGGTCGGTCCAGTCACCAAGATCAATCCCTTTTCCTTGTCGCATAGTTGTCGAAGAATCGGCGGCATGCCGAGCTTTTCCAGCGGAAGAATGGTGGTGGGAATGTTTCGAAAGACGGCGCCCAACCCCCGCTGCTGGACAAACACGTTGACGCGGAAGCGGGCGATGTCTCCGAGTTCGAAGGAAAAGTCACATTCTCGCTTTTCCTCGAAAGTCTTCCGTTGAGCGTCATTCATCATGTCATAGATGAGGGAGTGTGTTTCCTCGGGAGTGAGGGGAGGGTGGTCGAGTTTTTTCAGATCGCCATGCATGCGAATCATCGGAGGTTCGCCGGCGCTGATGTGGCAGTCGGAGGCGCCTTCCTTGACCGAGAACGTAAGTAGCTTGGAAATATCCATCGCTCGTGATCCTCAGTGTGATGGGTTGCTGGTGCAGCGAAATCTCCTCTGCATCATGCCATAGGAAACCCTGAAAGCAAGAAAATAGCCGGAAGGCGCGGACCGATGAGGAGATCGGCTAGAAGAGGCCGGTCTCACGACCAGCGAGGTCGAGTGCATGAAGCGCTTCGTCGATCTGCTCAGTCGTGTGTTCCGATGTGACCGTGAAACGTATGCGGCTGGTTCCATCCGGGACGGTCGGCGGCCGGATCGCAGACGCGTAGATCCCGTGAGTGAGCAGTCGTTCGGCTAATGCTGACGCAGCGGCTGCGTCGCCCACCAGGATCGGCAGAATCGGACTGACAGTCTGAGTCATCTGAACACCGAGTTTCTGCATTCCATTGAACAGTCGCTCTCGATTCGACCAAAGCCTCATCCGACGTTCGGGTTCACGCTGAATGACTGCGACCGCAGCCACGGCGGCTGCCGCGATGGCGGGTGGAAGTGCGGTCGCAAAAATGAACGAACGGGTCACGTTGATCAAATACTGAATCACATCGTTGGGCCCAACGATGTAGGCCCCATGACTACCCAGTGCTTTACTTAGCGTCCCCATATTAAAGGGAATCCGCTGCTCCAGGTCAAATTGCTCGATCGTTCCACGACCGGTCGGCCCCATGATGCCGGTTCCATGGGCATCATCGACATACAGCGTCGCTTCATATCGCTCGGCCAACGATACCAGATCCGACAACGGAGCGAGATCGCCATCCATGCTGAACAGCCCTTCTGTGATGATGAGCGTGGGACGATTCGCTCTCCGTCTTCGAAGCAACGACTCCAGATGTGCACAGTCCCGATGGCGGAATATCCGAAAGTCGGCACGGCTCAATCGACATCCATCGATGAGACTGGCATGGCACAATCGATCCGCCAGGATCAGGCCTCCTTGCCCGATGAGGCTCGGAATGACACCGATATTGGCAAGATAACCCGCTCCGAACAGAAGGGCGGCTTCCGTCTCTTTAAAAGTTGCGAGGGCCGTTTCGAGGTGCGTGTGGGGAGGAAGCGTTCCACTGATCAAACGCGAAGCTCCGGACCCCGCCCCATACTGTTCTGTTGCCTGGATCGCGGCGCGTACGACTTCCGGATGAGTCGCAAGTCCCAAGTAGTCGTTGGAGGACAGCAAGATGACCTCGCGCCCTGCATAGTGGATGGTCGGCCCTGTGCCTGACTCCAATGGAAAGAGTCGGCGCATGAGCGATCGGTCAGCGAGTTGTTTGAGTCTGTTTCGAAACATGCGGATTCGAACTTCCTTTAGATCTTCGGTAGTGTCGTGGCCATGCAATGGTTTCGTTCCGGGTTGCATTGACAACGAGAATTCATCCTTAGTATAAAGCAACGGTTCTAGCGCAGAAAGTCCGGTCTCAACCGTGAAGTGATGGGTTCTAGATGACATATCGAATTAAGGTTCCGCCTCGGACGTTGCCGGTGGATGAGGCTCACCTCGTGAGTGGGCTTGAACACTGGATGCTTGGACTGGCGAACTACCGCTGGTCGATTGTGGTTGGGTTCGTGCTTCTTCTTTTCATGGGAGGAGGAATCTGGGGTGTTTTCTGGTATGACGCACAAAATGCCGGCAAGGCTCAGGACCTGGAACGAGAAGCAACCCTTCATCTCCTTGCACGCACGAGCAATGATCCACAGAAGGCAGCAACCAATTTGAAGGAAGCGATTGCCCTGTATAAAAGGGTGGTCGATGAGTATCCCCGAACTCCGACAGCCCCACTCGCACAATTCAGTCTTGGAAATGCCTACCTTCAGGCGAACGACCTCGCTTCAGCGATCGAAGTTTATAATCGGTTTATCTCGACGTATGGGTCTAACGTGTCGCTTCTCGGGCTGGTACAACAAAAACTGGGCTATGCCTATCTTCTTGAGGGGGATCTCGACCAAGCGGCCAAGGCCTATTCGACGATCCTCGAGATTCCCGGTTCGATGAACCGAGATTACGCGCTCTTTGAAGTTGCCAGATTGGAAGAGAATCGCTCGAAGCCCGAGGAAGCCTTGAAACATTATCAGGATCTGATGAAGGCCTACCCCAATTCTCCTCTGACGGGCGAGGCTGCCATGCGGGTGAAAGTGATCGAGGCCAAGAAAAATCAGGAGCCTGCGCCGGCCACCGTCGCTCCCACTCTTTCAGCGCCTGCCAAGCCCTCCAAACCATAGGCAATCTTCCTGCTGAGGAGCAGTGGGTGCAGCGACCTCCGTGAGCGTGCCGTCTGCTATCGACCGATGTTCAGACGTTCACCGGCTCTAATAACCGGACTAGAAAGATGATTGCGGGCCTTGAGGGTCTTGAGCGGAATCCTGAATCTTCGAGAGATTTTTTCAAGCGTGTCGCCGCCCCGGACCCGATACCAGTGAGAAGAGCCGGTTTTGGCCTGTCGAACCGGTCGATCCAGAATCGTCGGGAGGGGAGGAAACTTGTGCGTGGGAACTCGTTCGATCAATTCCAACACCTTCGAACTCATCCCAACCGGAACCTTCAGATGGTAGGCTGTATCGCCAGGCGGCGTCGCATCTCGCCGCAGCTCTGGATTCAGCAACCGGAGTTCGGCGTACGGAATCCCTGTCACGTTGGCGATTGCGCGGAAGTGCAAGGGGCGGGTTACCACGACTTCCTCAAATTGGTGAAGAGGGACGGGGTCTTGATTGAACCCGTATTGGTCGGGATTCTTCGCAATAATGGTCGCAGCCATAATCCGGGGAACGTATTGCTTTGTCTCCAGCCTGATGAGTTTCGTTCTTGAGATCTCTGAGAAGGACTCCGCCTGCGCCTTATGAAGGGCCCGCAGCACCTTCCCTTCGCCCGCATTGTACGCCGCCATCGCCAAGGGCCAAGCACCGAACAAATCGTAGAGGTCTCGTAGGTATCGCGCCGCGGCGACGGTGGATTTGATCGGGTCACGTCGTTCATCGACATAATGATCGATCCGCAACCCATAGAGCAGCCCCGTACCCTTCATGAACTGCCAGGGACCCGTGGCTTTTGCTCGTGAATAGGCGTACGGGTTGAAGCCGCTCTCAACCAGGGAGAGATTCACGAGGTCGCTGGGAAGGTCAAACTCGGCAAAAATGTTTTCGACCAGCGGGCGATAGCGGCTGAAGCGCAGGAGCCACTGTTCAAACCTGTTTCGAATCGAGGTATTGAAAAAACGAATATGACTTTGCACGGTCTGATCGATGACGACGGGAATGTTGTAGACGGTGGCCTGATTCGCATTCGTGGTGTTCTGTGGAGATTGAGGGGTTGTCTCTCCGAGCTGTTCAGGTTTGTCCTCAGTTGAAGACAAATCGGGAGGGGAGAGCGTCAGTTCAGGTTCCAACGGGACAAGGTTCGGATCGACATCATCATCCTCCTGCATGGATTCCATATCAGCCGCTGGAGTAACGCTTGAGAGAATGCCGGGGGGGATACCGTCAGCCCAACTCCCACATGGGGGCATCAACGCGATTGCACCGATGATCCACCATGCAACGACCGTTGCCTTGGAGATCCGTGCCGAGGATTGTTTGGACATTATGAGCATCGGTTCAGTCAGCCTATCGATCCACTGAAGACTTGTCAAGAAATTGAGCAGGTAAAGCCTGGTACTTTCTTATCATGCCGGGGGAGGGAAGACACTCGTGCGGTGGAACCTGAGTAGGATGTTCCATGGCGTCATCGCGGGAGAAAAATTTCTGATGCGGTCTTCGGTTGCGCCGGTCGATTTCTTGACAGTCTCCCGGCGCAAATGATAGCGTACCGCCTCTCCGAATGGTACCCACCAGAATCGCATTGTAAGGAGGATCGATCAATGCTGAAGCGGTATCTCTTGGCTCCCGGCCCAACGCCCGTTCCCCCCGAGGTCTTGCTGGCGATGGCTCGTCCGATGATCCATCATCGCGCACCCGAGTTCGACCCCATCTTCGCGGAGGTTCGCGAAGGGCTGAAGTGGCTGTTTCAAACACGGAATGATGTGTTGATGTTGGCGGCGTCCGGAACAGGTGGCATGGAAGGGGCAGTCTCAAACTTTTTGTCTCCCGGCGACAAGGCCTTGTATGTCAACGGAGGCAAGTTTGGAGAGCGTTGGGGCAAGCTCTGTAAAACATTTGGAATACAAGCGAGCGAGATCAAGGTGGAATGGGGACAGGCCGTCAATCCCCAACAAGTAGCCGATGCTTTGAAGAAGGATCCTTCGATCAAGGCGGTGTATGTCCAGGCCAGTGAGACGTCAACAGGGGTTTCCCATGACGTCAAGGCACTCGGCGAGATCATGAAGGGCTATAACAATACCATTTTGGTCGTCGATGCCATTACCGCACTGGGTGTATTTGATATCAAGACTGACGCCTGGGGCTTGGATGTCGTGATCACCGGCTCTCAGAAGGCCCTGATGCTGCCTCCCGGCATGGCATTTGTCAGTGTCAGTGAGAAGGCGTGGGGGTTGGCCGATAAGGCGAAGAATGCCGCCTTCTATTTTAACTTCAAAAAAGAGCGTGAAACTCAAACGAAGAACCAGACTGCCTGGA